>SBFU01000079.1 GCA_006227785.1 Burkholderiales bacterium | reverse complement strand
GGCTGGCGCCGACGGCGGGACGACCTGGGCGGGTGCAGACGGGGGCGTGACAGCCGGCGCCGGTGCGACCGGCGGTGCACTGGCGGCGGGTGGCAGAGGGGCGGGCGCCGGTGCGGCTCTGCGAGGTGGATCGAACAGCAGCGTGTAGTCGCGCACCACACGGCCTGCCGCCCAGTTGGCTTCAATGATCAGGTCGAGGAACGGTTCGTTGATGGGGCGCGGGCTGCTCAGCTGCAGGAAAGCCGTGCCATCGGGGCGACGCTGCAGAGACACCTGCAGGTTGAACAGGGCCGGGTTGATTTCCATGCCCGCCGCCCGGTAGGCATCCTGTGAGCCCAGGGTCACACGCAGGCTTTCGGCCTCCGCGGCATCGATTTGCGGTACGTCGATCTGGGCCCGCAGCGGTTCACCCAGGGCGGACTGCACCACGATACGGCCGAGTGCCAGCGCGTGCGCATCCGGGGCCATGGCGAGGCTGCTGCACAGGACGGCGGCCGCCGCAACGGCATGCAGGCGGGCAAGACGACCCTGGCCGCGGGGCGCAGGGGTCCGGACAGGCTGCCGGGAAGAGTTGGAGCGGATGGGGCTGGGCACGGGCACCTCGACGTTATAGACCGAGAAATGACCATAGCATCAACGCATTACAGTGACAAGCTGAGAATCCGCTTGAGTTTCAAAGGCGGCCGTCTGTCGTTGTGCTTCGGGGGTTCTCGTTGCGACTGCGCAACGTGGGCGACAGGTGGCCCAGCCGTGACATATGACACGGCCCGTCCAGGACGGGCCGTGTCGGTCAGGGAACTGTCGTCGCTCAGGCGTCCAGCAGGATGCGCAGCATGCGGCGCAGTGGCTCGGCAGCGCCCCACAGCAGCTGGTCGCCAATGGTGAAGGCGCCCACGTACTCGGGGCCCATGGCCAGCTTGCGGATACGACCGACCGGGATGGTCATGGTGCCGGTCACCGCCACGGGCGTCAGATCCTTGATGGTCGCTTCTCGGGTGTTGGGCACCACCTTGGCCCAGGGGTTGTCGGCGGCGATCATGGCTTCGATGTCGGCCACTGGCACGTCCTTCTTCAATTTGAAGGTCAGGGCCTGGCTGTGGCAGCGCATGGCGCCCACGCGCACGCAGAAGCCGTCGACCGGAATGGGGGCCGAACCGAAGCCCTCGCCCAGACCCAGGATCTTGTTGGTCTCGGCCATGCCCTTCCACTCTTCCTTGGACGTGCCCCAGCCAGGCTCGTCCTGGCGTTTCCCGATACCCAGGTCCTTGTCGATCCAGGGGATCAGGCTGCCACCCAGCGGCACGCCGAAGTTGGCGGTTTCGGCGCCAGACAGCGAGCGCTGCTTGGCGATCACCTTGCGGTCGATTTCCAGGATGGCGCTCTTGGGGTCGTCCAGCAAGGCCTTCACTTCGGCGTTCAGCGTGCCGTACTGCGTCAGCAGTTCACGCATGTGCTGGGCGCCGCCGCCGGAGGCGGCCTGGTAGGTCTGGGTGCTCATCCACTCGACCAGGCCGGCCTTGTAGAGCGCGCCCACGCCCATCAGCATGCAGGAGACGGTGCAGTTGCCGCCGATCCATTCCTTGCCGCCTTTGGCCAGGGCGTTCTTGATCACCGGCATGTTGACGGGGTCCAGGATGATGACGGCGTCCTTCTCCATGCGCAGGGCGGAGGCGGCGTCGATCCAGTGGCCGTTCCAGCCGGCAGCGCGCAGCTTGGGGTAGACCTCGTTGGTGTAGTCGCCGCCCTGGGCGGTGATGATGATCTCGCAGCGCTTGAGGGCCTCGATGTTGTTCGCGTCCTGCAGCGTGGTTTCGTTCTTCGCCATGGCCGGGGCCTTGCCGCCGGCATTGGACGTGGAGAAGAAGAGAGGCTCGATCAGGTCGAAGTCCTTTTCTTCCACCATGCGATCCATCAACACGGAGCCGACCATGCCACGCCAGCCGACCAGACCAACCAACTTGCTCATTTGAAACGCCCTTTCAAGTTAAGAAACAGTGCAGACCAGACTGTTTGCACCCGGCTCGTCTGGCCGGGGAGGGCGCACGACGAACCAGGCTGGATCAGCCCTTAATGGTCGTGGTTTTGATGGAGGTTGCGCGCGCAGCCACACCGGCCAGGGCGGCGGGTGCGGTGTTCAGCAGGAACGGGCTGGCGGCAAACATGGGTGGAGATTGTACCGGATGGTGCCTTTTGTGTGGCTTACACACGGGCCTGCAGCGTTGGACCTGTCTGAATCCTCCGTGGGTCGGGGGGTGTTGCTGGCCGCGACCGGCAGACACGTGCCGCGGTGACATACTGCGCCGGTGGGTCGTCTGGATCACCCACTCACCATGACATTCACCCGTGATCGTCGGCGCGGCCACTTGGGCGAGGCTGGCGTTCACCTCATCAGGAAAGGCAGGCGCATGAGCGGACGTCGGATAGGGCTGGTTCTGCTGGCGCTGGTCCTGCTCAACACGGCATTGGGCGTGCGCAACTGGTGGCCGACGCCGGGTGTCGTGCCCGACCACCGGGTGGCACCTGAATTCGTCGCACTCTGGTGGCTGGTCCTGGGGGCTGTGGCGTGGCGAGGTCATCTGTCCGCCCGCTTTCTGACCGCCTTGTCCGCCCTGTTCATGCTGCTGCTTCTGGGGCGTTACGCGAACGTCACGGTGCCCACTCTGTTCGGCCGACCGGTCAACCTGTACTGGGACGGTCAGCAGATTCCCCGATTTCTCTGGGTGTCGGCCCGCGACCACCCGTGGTGGATCAGTGTGCTGGCCGTGGTGGTGACGGTGGCCGTGCTGTTGGGGCTGTATGTGCTGGTGCGCTGGGCAGTGGCGCGGATGGTTCACGATGCGGCGCCCTATGCGTTGCGGGCTCGCTGGACCTGGGTGCCCACCGGGCTGGTGTCTCTGCTGGTCGTGGCTCACCTGGCCAGTTGGGTGCCAGGCCTGACATGGCATCTGGTGAGCGATCCCATCACCCCCACCTATGTGCGCCAGGCCAGGCTGCTGGCGACCGCATTCCTGCCCGGACGGGCCGAAGCGACGCTGCCGGTGGCCGGGACGCTGGAACGCGCGATGAAGGCGACGCCGGATGAAGCCCTGGGGTCTTTGCGTGGGCGCGACTTCAAGCTGATCTTCCTGGAGTCCTATGGTGCCATGGCGTTTGAGCATGCTCGCGTCGGTTCCGAGCTGGCACCGGCACGCGCCCAGCTGGCGCTGGACATTGCCGGGAGCGGACGCGTGGTGGCCTCGGCCTATGTTCGGGCCGCCACGTTCGCCGGCGCCTCCGAGCTGTCGCACCTGTCTCTGCTGTCTGGCATCGACCTGAGTGATCCTCTGAGACACGACCTGCTGCTCACGACCAGGCGGCCCACCCTGTCCCATTTGTTCTCTCGTGCCGGCTACCAGACTGTGGGCCTGTACCCGGCCCTGAGCTGGGACTGGGCGGAAAGCCGGTTCTATGGATTCGATTTGTTCCTGGATGCGCGCGATCTGCGGTATGAGGGGCCGCCACTGGGGTACTGGAAGGTGCCCGACCAGTTCAGCCTGGCCCGCTTCAACCAGCTGCACCCGGTCTCCGAGGAGGCTCCACCGCGCTTTCTGTTCTTCCCGACCATCACCAGCCACCTGCCGTTCGGTCCGGTGCCACCGTACCAACCGGACTGGGATCGTCTGCTGACGCCCGACCCGTTCGGCGCTGCGGAAACCGAGCGCCTGCGCACGGCCTATGTCGACTGGCTGGACATGCTGCCCAACTACGTGGGCATGTTCGATTACACCTACCGCTGGCTGGGGGGCTACCTGCGGCGCCCTGAGCCCCGCGAGTCGGTGATGCTCTGGGTCGGTGACCATCAGCCTGCGGCCAGCGTGAGCGGCGAGGGCGCCAGCTGGGACGTGCCGGTGCATGTGGTCACCCGCGATCCGGCACTGCTGCAGCGTTTTGTCGAACTGGGTTTTCGACCGGGCCTGGAGCCTGTGCGGCCGGCCCTTGGCGGCATGCACGATCTGAACGCGCTTCTGCTGCGGGCACTGGCCGCGCCTTCGAAGGCCGTCCATTGAGCGCTTCCATGCGTGGGCTCGTCCTGTGCGTGTCGCCATGGCGCGATGTACGATGGCGCTTGGCAGGCTGTCGCGGCCCGCAAGTCACCGGGAGCTCACATGATCGTCACCACCACCCCCTCCATTGAAGGCCGAAAGATCACCCGTTACTGCGGCGTCGTGGCCGGCGAAGCCATTCTGGGTGCCAACCTGTTCAAGGACCTGTTTGCCGGTATCCGTGATCTGGTGGGCGGACGGTCGGCCACCTACGAGCGGGAGCTGCAACGCGCCCGCGAGATGGCCCTGGCGGAGATGCAGGAAAAGGCAGCGGCACTGGGGGCCAATGCGGTGGTTGGCGTGGATCTGGACTATGAGGTGCTGGGGCAGGGCAACGGCATGCTGATGGTTTCTGCAAGTGGCACTGCGGTGGTGGCCGAGTGAGAAAGGCCGGACCTGGCGCCGGCAGCGTTTGACCGGTCGATGCCTGACCGCGCGGTTCTGGAGTCCCTTGTCGTGACGCCCGAGCAGATGCTGGTGGTGGGCATTCTGGCGGCCTCGATGGGTTTGTTTCTATGGGGGCGTTGGCGGCACGACATGGTGGCCGTTGGCGCCCTGTTGGCCTGCGTGCTCGGCGGGGTGGTCTTGCCCGCCGATGCGTTTTCAGGCTTTGGCCACCCGGCAGTGATCACCGTCGCCTGCGTGCTGGTGCTCAGCCGCGGCTTGCAGACTTCCGGCGCCGTGGACGGGCTGGTTCGGGTGGTGTTGCCAGCGCGGGCAGGGCGGGTGGCCAGCCTCCTGGCCCTGTTGGGACTGGGCGCACTGCTGTCCGGATTCATGAACAACGTGGGGGCCATGGCGCTGCTGATGCCGGTGGCCATCCAGCTGGCGCGCCGTCTGGAGCTGGCTCCCGGACAGGTGCTGATGCCTCTGGCCTTCGGCACCATCCTCGGCGGCATGACCACCCTGATCGGTACCCCGCCCAACATGATCGTTTCAGGGTTCCGTGCCCAGGTTGGCGAAGCCAGCTTTGGCATGTTCGATTTCGCGCCGGTCGGGCTTGCGGTGGCCGTCGCCGGCGTGGTGTTCGTGGCCTGGGTCGGATGGCGTCTGGTGCCGGCGCGCCGGCAGACGGGCATGGAGGGCTTTGACTCAGGGGCCTACATGACCGAGGCCCGGCTGACCGAAGGCAGTGCCTCCGAGGGCAAGACGCTCGGCGACCTGGAGCGTGCCCTGGACGAGACCGGCGCACAGATTGTCGGCCTGGTGCGCAATGACACGCGCATCGTGGCGCCAAGCCCTTCGCGACGACTGCGGGCGGGCGACATTCTGGTCATCGAGGCCGAAGCCGAGGCGCTGGCCGGGGTGCTGTCGGGCCTTCAGCTGAAGCTGGAAGAGTCGGTCCGACCGGATGCGGCGGCCGGAGCCGAGACCCTGGGCAAGGATGCTGGGGCTGGTCCGGCATCAACCCGGCCGGGGGACGGTGGCGGCCATGATCAGGCGGATGCCCCAGGTGACCAGGAAGGCGCCAGCCGTCCCGAGGCCGCCGAGGTGGTGCTCCAGGAGTTGGTCGTCCTGCCAGGCTCTTCGCTGTGCGGGCGTTCTGCCAGCGACATCCTGCTTCGGACGCGTTATGGCATCAACCTGCTGGCACTGTCCCGTCAGGGGCGCCGATCAACGACGCGTCTGCGCGACACCGTTCTGGCTTCGGGCGACCTGTTGCTGATGCAGGGACCACCAGATGCCATCGGACAGTTTGCGTCCGACAACGCCTGCGTGCCTCTGGCCGAGCGTGAACTGCGCATCCCCAGTCTGCGCAAGGCCTGGACGGCCAGCATCATCATGGTGCTGGCGGTGGGCGGTGCGGCCTTGGGTCTGTTGCCGGCGTCGATAGCGTTTGCCCTGGGTGTGCTCGCCTCGATGGTGTTGCGAACCGTGCCGGTGCGCGCCGTTTACGAGGCGATCGACTGGCCGGTGATTGTCTTGCTGGCCGCACTGATCCCTGTGGCCGGGGCCATGGCGTCCACCGGCGCCGCAGATCTGATCGCAAGGGTGATCCTCGACCATCTGGCCCAGGGGCATGCGGTGACGGCGCTGGTGCTGATCCTGCTGGTGACGATGTTCCTGTCGGACCTGATGAACAACGCGGCCACGGCAGCCGTGATGTGTCCCATTGCGATTGGAACGGCATCGGGTCTGGGGGTCGGTGCGGATGCGTTCCTGATGGCGGTGGCCATTGGTGCATCTTGCGCATTTCTGACCCCGATCGGGCACCAGAACAACACCTTGATTCTGGGGCCGGGGGGCTTCCGCTTTGGCGACTACTGGCGGCTGGGCCTGCCGCTGGAATTGCTGGTGGTGCTGGTTTCGGTGCCAACGCTGCTTGTGGTCTGGCCGCTCTAGCGCGGACGTCACCGGGGCGGCAAGCTTGGGTGCGCGCTGCGTATCATGGCGTCATGGACAAGCTTGAACACCTGGTGCCACCTCCCCTGGTGGCCTTGGCGCTGGCCGGCCTGATGTGGTGGCTGGCCACCTGGCCGCCGTCGTGGCCCTGGAGTGGCCAGGGCCGGATGCCGGTGGTGGGCGCGCTGGTGGTGCTCGGTCTGGTGTTTGACCTTTCGGGTCTGGCCTCTTTCGTCCGCCGGCGCACCACCGTCAACCCGCTGCGCCCCGAACGTGCCTCCAGCCTGGTCACGGGCGGGATCTACAGGATCACCCGCAACCCGATGTACGTCGGCCTGGCCTGCCTGCTGCTGGCCTGGGCGCTGTTCCTGTGGTCGCCCTGGGCCCTGCTGGGGCCGGTGCTGTTCATGGCCTGGATCACGCGTTTTCAGATCGTGCCTGAAGAGCGTGCGCTTGAACAGCTTTTCGGCGACGCGTACCGGGACTACTGTGCCCGCGTCAGGCGGTGGCTCTGACGTTGGTTGACGACTGGCGAGGACGGCCCGGGGCACAGGGCTGCCCCTGGGCCATCCGTGGGCTCAGCCCAGCGCCTTGACCACAGCGTCGCCCATCTGGGCGGTGCCCACCCGGGTGGTGCCTTCGCTGTGGATGTCCGGCGTGCGCAGGCCCTGGGCGAGCACCTGCTTGACCGCCGTTTCGATGCGCTGAGCAGCCGCTTCCTGGTTGAGGCTGAAGCGAAGCATCATGGCGGCCGACAGAATGGTCGCCAGCGGGTTGGCGACACCTTTGCCGGCGATGTCGGGCGCGCTGCCGTGGCTGGGCTCGTACAGGCCCTGGTTCCTGCTGTTCAGTGAGGCCGAGGGCAGCATGCCGATGGAGCCGGTCAGCATGGAGGCTTCGTCGGACAGGATGTCGCCGAACATGTTGCCAGTGACCACCACATCGAAGGCCTTGGGCGCCTTGACCAGCTGCATGGCGGCGTTGTCGACGTACATGTGTTCCAGCGCCACATCGGGGTACTGGGCGTGCACCTCGATCATGGTGTCCTTCCAGAACTGAAAGGTCTCCAGCACGTTGGCCTTGTCGACCGAGGTCACCTTCTTGTTGCGTTTGCGCGCGGCCTGGAAGGCGACGTGGGCGATGCGCTCGATCTCGGGTTTGGCATAGCGCATGGTGTCAAAGGCTTCGGGGGCGCCCTTGAACTCGCCATCCGGGGCATCGCGGCGGCCGCGCGGCTGACCAAAGTAGATGTCGCCGGTCAGCTCGCGGATGATCAGGATGTCCAGGCCTGCAACCAGCTCGGGCTTGAGGCTGGAGGCACCCACCAGCTGCTCATAGCAGATGGCGGGACGGAAGTTGGCGAACAGGCCCAGGTTCTTGCGCAGGCCCAGGATGGCCTGCTCAGGGCGCAGCGGGCGATCGAGCTTGTCGTACTTCCAGTCGCCGACGGCACCGAACAGGATGGCGTCAGCTTCCTTGGCCAGTTTGAGCGTGGACTCGGGCAGCGGGTGGCCATGCGCGTCGTAGGCGGCACCACCGACCAGGGCCGATTCCATTTCGAATTTCAGGTCGAGTGCGTTGAGGACCTTGACCGCTTCGGCGACGATTTCGGTGCCGATGCCGTCACCGGGGAGAACTGCGATTTT
>SBFU01000355.1 GCA_006227785.1 Burkholderiales bacterium | reverse complement strand
TGCCGGTCATGGCGGTGACCGCCTTGATGTGGCCCAGGTTCTCGGCCACCAGGATGATGGCCACCGGCGCGATCAGCAGCATGGCGTTGCCGCTGAAGACCGGCGCGCTGAAGTTGGGCATGCCGAACCAGGCGGCACTGGCGATGCCCGAGAGGTCCAGCGGCTTGCCCATGCCCAGCCCGTTGGTCAGCACGGCGTAGATCACGCTGGCGACGATCAGGCCCATCAGGATGAGCAGGCGCTGGACCATGCCCTTGGTGAACACGGCCACCAGCGCCACGCTGACGAAGGTGATGGCCTGCATCCACGCGTCGAAGCCGGTGGGCGCCATGTTCTTGACCGGGATGTGGGCCAGGTTCAGCCCGATCACCGCCACCACCGAACCGGTGACCACCGGGGGCATGAAGCGCTCGATCCAGCCGGTGCCGACGGCCTGCACGATGGCGCCGATGATGAAGTAGAGCAGGCCGCAGGCGATGATGCCGCCCAGCGCCACACCGATGTTGGCGTTCGGCCCCTGGCCGCCGTAACCGCTGGCCGCGATCACCACGCCGATGAAGGCAAAGCTGGACCCCAGGTAGCTGGGCACCTTGCCGCCGGTCATGACAAAGAAGATCAGCGTGCCGATGCCGCTCATCAGGATGGCGACGTTGGGGTCGAAGCCCATCAGGATGGGCGCCAGCACCGTGGCGCCGAACATGGCGATCAGGTGCTGAACACCCATGACGCCGGTCTGCGCCCAGGGCAGGCGCTCATCGGGCCCGATGACGCCGCCTTCGGCCAGCGTCGAGGCCGGTTTTTCTGTCCAGTCGAACATGCCCATGTTTTCTCCTTCTCGTTGTCGATGGGCCGGGATTGTGCGCGCAAACGGACCGATCCACCGATCCGGTGCGAGACAAGGACAAAGGGCCGGTTCTCAGCCTGGGTTGATCGGCAGAACTTCGCCCTCGCAGGTGCCGAAACCGATGCGCGTGACGCCGGGGCGCTCGCACCAGCCGCGCAGGATGACGCGGTCACCGTCCTCGAGAAAGCGGCGCTGTTCGTCAGTCCCTTCGATGGGAATGGCCCGGCTGCCGCCCAGGCTGAGTTCGACCATGGCACCCGCCTCCTCCGGGGTCGGACCCGAGATGGTGCCGGTGCCCAGCAGGTCACCGGGTTGCAGGTTGCAGCCGCCGACCGTGTGCTGGGTGAGCATCTGGGCCGGGGTCCAGTACTGGTGCCGGAAGCTGGTGGCAGACAGGCGTGCCGGAGCCAGCTCCCGGGCGCGGTGCTGCGCCGTCTCCAGCAGGACCTCCAGCCGGACATCGACACCGCCTTGCGCCCGGTTGGCGGCGCCGTCCAGGTACGGCAGGGGCTGGGGCTCGTCCGCGGGTCGGCTGAATGGCACCCGGAACGGGGCCAGTGCCTCCATGGTCACGATCCATGGCGACACCGAGGTGCAGAAGTTCTTGCCCAGGAAAGGGCCCAGCGGGGCCATCTCCCAGAACTGGTGGTCGCGCGCCGACCAGTCGTTGAGCAGGCACATGCCGAAAATGTGTTGTTCGGCCCGATCGAGTGGTACGCGCTGGCCCAGCGCATTGCCCGGTCCGACGTAGAAGCCCATCTCCAGCTCATAGTCCAATCGAGCGCAGGGACCGTAAACCGGCGACGAACTGCCCGGCGGCATGGCCTGACCCATGGGCCGGTGAAAAGGCGTGCCGCTGACCACCACGCTGGATGCACGGCCGTGGTAGGCGATCGGCAACCACTGGAAGTTGGGTGTCAGCGGGTCGTCCGGCCGGATCACCCGGCCCACATTGCGGGCGTGGTGGATCGAGGTGTAGAAGTCGGTGTAGTCGCCGATGCGCGTGGGCACCGAATGCTCCACGTCGTCCTGCGGCACCAGGCTGGCGCGCAGCGCGTCTGTGCGCGGTCCGCTGGCTCCGGCACTGAGGGCATCGAACAGCGCGTGGCGCAGGGCGCTCCAGGCGGCTGGGCCCATGGCCAGCAAGGCGTTGAGCGCGGGTTGCGACGCGGCATGGGCGGCGTCTGCAGCCAGACCGTCCAGGGTGCCCGACGCCGTCACGGCCGTCAGGTCGATCACCTGGTTGCCAATGGCCACGCCACCGCGGAAGGTCTCGCCCGAGCCCCGGCGCCGGAACACGCCGAAAGGCAGGTTCTGGATCGGGAAGTCGTTGTCCGGCCCATTGGCTGAGTCCAGCCAGCTGCGGGCCTGCGGGTCGTGGGTGTGGTTCAGTTCCATGTGTGTGGCTCCGTGTTCGGGTGAAATGAGGGTCGCAGCGGCCCAGTCAGGCGAGTCCGGACCCTCGTCACCCTCGCGAACGAGGGAGTCCATCAGGGTACCGATCAGGCATTGCCGGATGTCGTGGACTCCCGCGTTCGCGGGAGTGACGGGGGCGGTTGGTTTGAAGGCTAAGACCTGCGGCGACGGTCACTTCGACGCCATCAATGCGTCGTCGAAGATGGCGACCGCGCGCGTCCATCCGGCCGAGGCACCACGGATCTTGTGCGGGAAGCAGCTGATGTAGAAGCCCGTCGACGGAATGGCCTCCAGGTTGTGCAGCTTCTCCAGGTGGCAGTAGCCGATATCGCGCCCGGCCTTGTGGCCTTCCCAGATCAGGCTGGCGTCCTTCGATTCGGCGTACTTCTGCGCCGTGTAGACGAAGGGCGCGTCCCAGCTCCAGGCGTCGGTGCCGGTCAGGCGCACACCGCGCTCCAGCAGGTACATGGTGGCGTCGTAGCCCATGCCACAGCCCGCGCTGACGAAGTCGTCGTGGCCATAGCGACTGCCGGCGCGGGTGTTGACGACCACGATCTCCAGCGGGCTCAGTGTGTGGCCGATGCGCGCCAGCTCGGCCTCGACGTCGGCTGCGGTGACCACGTAGCCATCGGCGAAGTGGCGGAAGTCCAGCTTCACGCCGGGCTGAAAGCACCACTCCAGCGGCACCTCGTCGATGGTCCACGAGCGTTTCTGCTCGCCCAGCGCCTTGTCCATCGTGCTGTGAAAGTGGTAAGGGGCGTCCAGGTGGGTCCCGTTGTGGGTCGAGAGCTGGATCATCTCCACCGCCCAGACATCGCCGTCGGGCAAGTCCTCCTGCTTCAGGCCCGGGAAGAACGGTGCCATCTGCTCGAAGGAGTTCTTGTGGTCGAAGTACTGGATCTTGGGGGCAAAGGCGGGGGGGTCGGAAATGACGTCGTTTTCGAGGTAGATCGAGAGGTCAACGAATCGGCGGGACATGGTGTTCTCCTTGGGTGCGTTGATGACGGACGCGAAAGCGATGGCGGTCTTGTGGCGTTCAGCGCAGCAGCACCAGGCTCAGCTGCGGGAAGGCCATCAGCAGCAGCAGCACACCCACCATGATCAGTGTGAACGGCGCTGTGCCGCGGAAGATGTCACCGAGCGATATGCGCGGGTCGTTGAGGGCGCTCTTGACCACGTAGGCGGACAGCCCGAACGGGGGTGTGAGCAAGCCGATCTCCACCGCCACCACCGTGACCACGCCGAACCAGATCAGGTTCATGCCGAACTGCTCGGCGATGGGCAACATCAGTGGCAGCACGATCAGCAGGATGGAGGATGAGTCGATCACGGTGCCCAGCAGGATGACGATGAGCACGTACACCATCAGGAAGGCAAATGGGCCGAGGCCGGCCTGACCGATCAGCTCCATCAGGAACTGGGGCATGCCCGACATGGCGAGCATGCGGGTGTAGATGCTGGCGCAGATGATCAGGAAGCTCACCGCCACGGTCACGTGGCCGGTTTCGGTCAGCACCTCCCAGAACGTGCGGGCCGTCAACTTGCGTCGCAACACCGCAATCAGCAGCGCCAGGGCGGCGCCCACGGCGCCGGCCTCGGTCGCTGTGAACAGGCCGCCATAGAGCCCGCCCAGCACGCCACCGATCATCAGCACGATGGGCACCAGTTTGAGCGCCATGGTGCCCACGCCCATGTCCGGCCCGTCGGGCACCGGCATCTCGCCGCCGTCGTAGACCATCGCGGGTCGCAACCACGCGGCCAGCACGATGCCGGCCGTGAAGGCTCCGGCCAGCAGCAGCCCGGGCACGATGCCGGCGGTGAACAGGTCGCCCACAGACTGGTTGGCCAGGAAGCCATAGAGGATCATCAGCAGGCTGGGCGGTATCAGCATGCCCAACACCGATGATCCGGCGACCACCCCCACCGCGAACCTGGGCTGGTAGCCAAAGCGCATCATCTGCGGCACGGCCACGCGTGTGAACACCGCAGCCGAAGCGATCGAGATGCCAGTGATGGCGGCAAACACCGCGTTCGATGCCACGGTGGCCACGCCAAGGCCGCCACGCAGTCGGCGGAACAGCTGGTTGGCGACCTCGAAGGCGTCCTTGCCAATGTCGGCCTTGGCGACCAGGAACCCGGTCAGCACAAACAGCGGTACCACCCCGAAAATGTGGCTGGCGATGGCATCGCTGGAGGCCTGGGCCAGCAGATTGGCCGCCACGCCCACGTCACCGCGAATGATCCAGATGCCGACGAAGGAGACCAGGCCCAGCACCACCGCCACATGCAGCCCGCCCCAGATGAGCAGCAGCATGAGCCCCAGCGAGAGCACGGCCACAGTGGTGGGACTCATGAAAGGCCCCCCCGCCCCGCAAGCCGCGCCAGGCGCTGCGCGCGACGCAGGTCCATCGCCGCCAGCAGCACGAAGGTCAGCGCCGTGACGCAAAGGCCGACCAGCATCATCAGCCGGACCGGCCAGACCGGGGCTGTGAAGTCTCCCAGGGCGCCCACATACTCGCGCATGCGGATGGACTCCAGCAAAGAGGGCCAGGCGGCCCACAGGATGATGCCCATCAGCAGCGCACCCAGCAGGTGGTAGGCGCACTGCAGCAGCGCCGCCAGCACCGGTCGCTCGCGCTTGAGGCGATCCAGCAGCATGTCGGCACGGGTGAAGCGGCCGCAGCGCAGCGTATCCGCCAGCTGCAGGAACACGATGCCGACGATCGAGAGTGACACCAGCTCGGTGACGCCACGAACCGGGGCATCAAAGCCGGTGCGTCCGACGATGTCGGTGTTGATGAGCAGCATCAGGCCGATGATCAGCAAGGTGCCCAGCGCGTTGAGGCCTTGTGTCACGCGATGCAGGCCCCAGGGCAGCGGTTGTTGATAGGCATCCTGCGCGGACGCGTGCGAGGCGGCCGCCCCGACCGGACCCCTGGGCTCGTCGCTCATCGTGTCCCCTGCCACTCACTTGACGGACCAGTCGCGCGGCAGCTGCGCGCCCGACTTCTTCAGGCCGTCCATGTAGGCCTTGAGCACTTCGTTGCCGGGAGCCCCCTTGGACTGCAGGTCGGCAGCCCAGGTCTGCGCGACGTTGGGGATGGTGTCTGCCCATCGCTGACGCTCGCTGGCAGGCAGTTCGCTGATGGTGGCGCCAGCCTGGGCCATCTTCTGCAGCAACGCATTGGCGGTGGCGTTCTGGGCCTCGGCAAAGCGCTTGTCGTACTCGGCACCGACCTCCCTGAACACCTGCTGGACTTCGGGTGGCAGGCTGTCAAAGCGGCGCTTGTTCATGACGACCGCGCCTGCGTACATGGAGCCGAAATTCACCTTGGTGATGTAGGGGGCCACTTCGTGGAGTTTGGCACCCCAGGCGCCCGTGCTGAAGGTGATGGCACCGTTGGACACGCCCGACTTGATGTCTTCGTAGTAGGTGGGCAGGGATCCGGCCACCGCCACGGCGCCCGTGTTGCGGATCCAGTTGGCGGAAGGGCCTGGCGCGCTGATTTTCTTGCCCTTGAGGTCGTCGATGGACTTGACCGGGAAGTTGGTCCACAGGTGGTAGGTGTCCAGCGCGGTGCCGCCCAGGTAGACAAGGCCGTTCCTGCCCCAGGTCTCGCCCATGGCCGGGATGCTCTTCTGCATGTCCGAGACAATGGCGCCCACCGCCCCGAGGTTGTCGGTGCCGAACGGCGTCACGTAGCTCACGTTCTGCATCGGGAACTTGGCGGCCTCGAACAGCGTGCCCACGAAGCCGAAGTCGGCGATGCCGTCGGCAATGCCTTTGGACTCGCTGCCGATCTTGATCAGGGTGCCGCCCCAGGCCTTGGTCCACTCGACCTTGTGTTTGCCACCTGCCGCCGCCAGGCGCCGGTCCACCTCGGGAATGTAGAACTCGTCCAGCAGCTTGACCCAGAGAAACACCGGCGGGTGGCCACCCGCGGCTGTGAGCCGGATGGTCTGCTGTGCATGGGCGACCGACAGTCCCGACAGGGTCAGCGCGGTCGCGATCAGTGATGCCTGAAAGATGCGTCGTTTCATGGTCTTGTCTCCGTTGTGGGTCTGGCCGTCGGGGTCTTACGCGGGCGGTGGGCGCCCGTCGGGCAGCACCGGCATGACGGCATCGATGCCGGCGCAGAGGAAACGGATCAGCAGTGGCGCTGCGTTCGGGTCATTCGGCGTGTCCAGACCGCCCGAAAGACGGCCGACGCGGATGTCGCTGATGTGGTGCAGAAGCGCCCCCAGGGCGAACTGATAGGCCCAGGCCGCCAGGGCACGTCCATGGCCCGGTCGGACCGCCATCAGGGCTTCGATGAAGCGGTTGGCCAGCGGATCGAAATAGTCCGTCAGCACGCGCGTGGCCTCCGGTGTCTGGAACCCCAGCTCACGTGCCACCAGCTGGGCGTAGTACTCCCCCTCTTCGCTGGCGCGTTGCGCCAGCACCGGTCGCACGAAGGCCTCCACCACGCGTTCCAGGCTGCGTTCCGGCTGCGGGGCATGCAGTGCGGCGTCCAGCCGTTCCAGCCGAGCCTGGGCGGTCCCCTGCCAGTGCTCGAAGATGGCGTGGAACAGCTCGTGCTTGGGGCCGAAGTAGTAGCCCACCAGGGCCAGCGGCACACCGGCGGCCTGGGCGATCTGGCGGATCGACACCGCGTGGTAGCCGTGCTGGGCGAACAGTCGCTCGGCCGCCAGCAGAATGGCCAGACGGCGATCCGGGCGCACGGCCGGCGCGCTCCCCGCGGATGGGGCGGCACTTTGGCGGGGGGATGCGGCGGGCCGGGCGATCATGGCGCGATTGAACGGTCGTACAAGAAAATTGAACATTCGTACAAACCCTGCCCGAACGGATGAAGTGCTGTCACCCGCGTGCATGTCGGCAACTGACAGCGGCAGAGGCTGCTGCTACGCTGACCACAGGAGACAAACCGAAAAGGTATCGACACGTGCCCACCCCGCCAAGCCCCGCCGCTGCGCCCTTCATCCCCCAGATCCGCCTCTACCAGGACTGGCTGGCCCGAGAACGCGGACTGCGTTTCGACAGTTACGACGCGCTCTGGCGCTGGTCCACCACCGAGCTGGACGCCTTCTGGCAGAGCATCTGGGACTACTTCGATCTGCAATCGCCCACGCCCCACACGGCGGTGCTGGAGCGCAACGTCATGCCAGGCGCGCGGTGGTTTCCCGGCGCCCAGGTCAACTACGCCCAGCAGGTGTTCCGGCATGTGCAGCCGGCGCACGCGGCGGGCTTTCCGGCCATCGTGGCCCGCAACGAAAAGGGTCGCCACACCGAGCTGTCCTGGCCCGAGCTGCAACGCCAGGTGGCTTCACTGGCGCTGCACCTCAAGGCCCAGGGCGTGCAACCCGGTGACCGGGTGGCGGCCTACCTGCCCAACATCCCCGAGACCATGGTGGCCTTTCTGGCGGTGGTGTCCCTTGGTGCGGTCTGGAGCGTCTGCGCGCCCGACATGGGCACCAACGCCGTGCTGGACCGCTTCCGCCAGATCGAGCCCGTGGTGCTGATCGCCTGCGACGGGGTCACCTACGGCCACAAGGACCACGACCGCCTGGGCGTGGTGGCCGAGTTGCGCGCGGCCCTGCCCAGCGTGCGCCATGTGCTGCTGCACACCAGCCTCGCCGAGGACGACGACGCGCGCAGCGCGGCCCTCCTGCGAGCGTCGCCCTGCGAGTCCTTGGCGCAGGCCACGGCGCGCCGCGATGCCGAGGTGGCGGCCTTCGAGCCGGCGTGGCTGCCGTTCGACCACCCGCTGTGGATCGTCTACAGCAGCGGCACCACCGGCCTGCCCAAGCCCATCGTGCACGGCCACGGCGGCA
>SBFU01000290.1 GCA_006227785.1 Burkholderiales bacterium | reverse complement strand
GGTCAGTGGAACCACAGGCACGCCCGCATGACAGGCCGCCAGGAAACCGCCCAGCCGGAAGGGCAGAAGGCCGGGGGCAGCCACGAAGGTGCCCTCGGGAAACACGAGAAGCGGTGCACCCGACTGCGCATGGGTGGTCATGTGCTGCGCGTCGGCCACGCTGCGCCGGGGATCGAATCGTTCGACGAAGGCCGCCCCCAGGCGGCGCAGGAAATGCCCGGCCACGAACTGGTCGGCCAGTTCGCGCTTGGCCACGAAGGTGTGGGGGCGCTCCAGCGCGGCCACCAGCACAAGACCGTCCAGGTAGCTGGCATGGTTGCAGACCAGCACGCAGCGGCCATCGGTGGGCAGGTGCGCGACGCCGCTCACTTGCAGCGGCAGGCCGGCCAGGCGCAACAGCAGCCGGGCCGCGTGGTGACAGAAGCGCCATGCCGCGGCCTGTGTGGGCATCAGCACGGTGATCAGCCACGAAGCCGGCGCCATCAGCCCGAACAGTGCCTGCGCCCTCAGTCCGAAGAGCAGGTCACCCAGCGTGCGGGTGGCGTGCCGCAAACGCAGGGTGGCGGCGCCCGCGGCCAGCCGGAGCCACTGCCCGCGAACGCTTGTCGTCGGGGCGCCCCATGTTCCCTGTTCGGCCAGCGCCCGGCAGGCCGAACGCCTGACCTTGCCGCTGGATGTCTTGAGCACGGTGTGGGGCGGAACCAGCAGGATCTCGTCCGCCGGCTCGCCGATGGCCGCCAGGACAGAGCGTGCCACGGCTTCGCGCAAGGCCCGGCTGTCCTGGCCGCCCCGGGGACTGACCTCGGCCATGACCACCAGCCGTTCGGTGCCGCTGCCGGCATCGTGGCGACCGAACACGGCCACGCAGCCCTTGCGGATGCCGGCCACCTCCCCGACTGCCGACTCGATTTCCTGCGGATACAAGTTTCGCCCGCCCCGGATGACGATGTCCTTGACCCGCCCGGTCACGAAGACATCGCCTTCTGCCATGTAGGCACGGTCGCCCGTGTCAAGCCACCCGCCTTCCTCGTCGGTGAACAGCCGGGCGGTCAGCTCGGGGGCGCGCCAGTAGCCCGATGTGGCCGACGGACCGCGAAACTCCAGGCGACCTTCGATCCTGTCGGCCACGGGGTGGCCGGCCTCGTCGACGATGCGCACCTCGTGGCCGGGCAGCGCGTGACCGCAGGCCACGAAGCGCAGCGCCGACTCGTCCTGGCTCGCAACCGCGCACCGGCCGGTCTCGAAGCCCTGCCGGTCGATGCGGTCGATGCGCGGTCCCCGTCCGAGCGCTGGAAACAGCAGGCCCACCGACGACTCGGCCAATCCGTACACCGGCGTCATGGCGGTGGGCCGGAGCCCGCAGGCGGCAAAGCGCTGCCCGAAGCGAAGCACCGTGTCCGGACTGACCGCCTCGGCGCCGTTGAAAGCCAGGCGCCAGCTGCTCAGGTCCAGGCCGTCGAGGGCCGCATCGTCGATCCGGTTCAGGCAGAGTTCGTAGGCGAAGTTCGGTCCGGCCGACAGCGTCCCGCCATGGCGCGTGATCGCCTCCAGCCAGCGACGGGGCCGCCCCAGGAACGCCAGGGGCGACATCACCACCAGCCGAAACCCGACCGTGAAGCTGCCCAGCCAGGCACCGATGAGCCCCATGTCGTGGTACAGGGGCAGCCAGCTGACGAACACATCGTCGGTGCGGGCCCCGATCGCCTGGGCCATGGCACGGATGTTGGCCAGCAGGTTGGCATGGGTCAGCGTCACGCCCTTGGGCTGCCCGGTGCTGCCTGATGTGTACTGGATGAATGCCACGTCGTCCGCGCCGACCTTCACCGGTGCCGGGGCCTGGCCCTCACCGGATGCCATCAGGGCCTGCGGCGTGTGCAGGGCGCGCAGACCGGGCACCCGCGCCTGCAGCAGACGGGCCACCTGCATGGCCTCGGCCACGCTGACCAGCAGGACCGCCTGTGCGTTGGCCAGGATGCCGGTGTGGCGCCGGACATGGTCTTCGAGTTGCGAAGGACGTGCCGGTGGGTAGATCGGCACCGGAATGCCACCGGCGCGCAGGATGCCCAGGTAGGTGAAAAAATAGTCCGGCGAGGTCGGCAGCATGATGGCCACCGTCTGTCCGGGCCGCAGGCCGGCCCGCTGCAGGCCGGCGGCCATCGAGACCGAGGCTTCGTGCAGACGGCGGTAGCTGATCGGCGTTTCGATGTCGTCCGCCAGGTGCACGATCTGCACCTGGTCCGGGTGTGCCGCCAGATGGGCATCGAGCACCTCCAGCAGGGTGCCCGCTTCATCCAGGGCAGCGGCGGACCCGGCGGATGGCCCGGGCAGGCCGGACGGAGCCGGGGCGGCGACCGCAGCCGTCGCCGAAGACTGGCCCGCCTTGCCGTGGCGCGTGGCCTGCCAGAGGTCGGCCACGGTTTCGGCGGTTTCCAGGGTGTTCTCGGGCAGCGCCAGCCCGGTGGCCGCCTCGATGCGCAGGATCAGCTCCATGCGTCCCAGGCTGTCGAAGCCCAGATCGCGATCGAGCAGGCAGGACGGCTCGACATCCCTTTGGCTGCCGCCCTCCGGATAGAGGTCCTGGCGGGCACGGGCCACCAGCCGGCAGAGCGCGGACTCGCTCCAGCCGTCCCTGATGTCACTGGCGTTTGTCTCGTCCATGAAGCAGCCTGTCTGCATGATCACCGGCACCGTGACCGCGCAGAGCCATTCTCGTACACGAGGCGGTCTGCCGGTATATCCTTGCGGCATGAAGCTCTACAACTACTTCCGATCCTCCGCCTCCTACCGGGTTCGCATCGCGCTGGCCCTCAAGGGTATTGCCT
>SBFU01000133.1 GCA_006227785.1 Burkholderiales bacterium | reverse complement strand
GCACCCCTTCGCGGCCAGCGCGCAGTCGGCACCCAACCGCATCCCGGTGGTGGCCACGTTCAGCATTCCGGGTGACCTGGTCAGCCAGGTCGGCGGTGACCGGGTGGACGTCGTGACGCTGGCCGGCCCAGGCCAGGACGCCCATGTTTTCACCCCTTCGCCGTCCCACGCCCGAACCCTGTCCGGGGCTGCTGTGGTGGTGTCCAACGGTCTGGGTTTCGAGGGCTGGATGTCGCGGCTGGTTCGGTCTTCAGGCTACCAGGGACTGCACATCGTCGCATCCCAGGGCGTGGAGGCACTGAAGCCGGACCACAAGCACGGCCACGGGCATGGGCACGCCCATCACCACCATGGCCAGCACGATCCGCACGCCTGGCAGGACCCGAAGAACGTGATGCTGTACGTGGGCAACATCGCCAAGGGTCTCTGTCAGGTCGACGACCAGGGCTGCGACACCTACCAGGCCAATGCGCGGGCCTACACCGAACGCCTTCGGGAACTCGACCGGGACGTCCGGGCCGCCTGGAACGGCGTCGAGGCGGGCCGGCGCAAGGTGATCACCTCACACGATGCTTTCGCCTACTACGGTCACGCCTATGGCGTTCAATTCCTGTCGCCTCAGGGGGTCAGCACCGAAGCCGAGGCCTCGGCTCGCGGTGTGGCCCGGCTGATCCGCCAGATCAAGGCCGAGAACATCCGCGGACTGTTTGTCGAAAACATCTCAGACCCCAGGCTGATCGAGCAGATTGCCCGGGAAACCGGTATCCGGTCATCGGGCGTCCTGTACTCCGATTCGCTTTCCGATACCGGCGGATCCGCAGCCACCTACATCGACCTGGTGCGCCACAACACGGCCACTTTGCTCAAGGCGATTGCCAGCCCCTGAAGGCGATATGCTCGGGCTCGCGACCCTGACAGGACAAGCGCTTGCCCTACACCCACCTGCTCCTCGCCCTCGCCGTCGTGTTCGTCTGGGGCACCAACTTCGTGGTCATCCGCTGGGGACTGGATGGCCTGCCACCGTTCCTGCTGGCCACCCTTCGCTTTGCGCTGTCGGCCCTGCCCTGGCTGCTGTTCGTGCCGCGCCCGGCCGTTGGCTGGCCGATGCTGGCGGCTTTTGGCGTGCTGCTGGGGGTGGGCCAGTTCGGCCTCTTGTTCGTCGCCATGAACGGTCACATCTCGCCGGGCCTGGCCTCGCTGGTGGTGCAGATGCAGGTGTTCTTCACCATCGGGCTGTCGCTTTGGCTGATGCGCGAACGTGTCCACGCCTACCAGGGGGTGGGTCTGCTGCTGGCCCTGCTCGGCCTGGGGGTGATCGTCAGCCGGCTGGACGCCGACGCCACGCCGCTGGGCATTGCGCTGGTGCTGGCGGCAGCCCTTTGCTGGACCGGCGCCAACCTGGTGGTCAAGCGCTGCGGCCAGGTGAACATGCTGCACTTCATGGTCTGGAGCAGCGTGTTTGCCGTACCGCCCCTGCTGCTGATCTCGCTCTGGCTGGAGGGGCCGATACAGATGTGGCAAGCCCTGGTGGCAGCCGATGGCGGGGTCTGGGCCACGGTGGTCTGGCAGGCGGTCGGCAACACACTGTTCGGCTACGGCGCGTGGAACTGGCTGCTGGCTCGCCACCCGGCCGCCACGGTCACGCCCATGGCCCTGCTGGTCCCGGTGTTCGGCCTGAGCGCGTCCGCATGGGCCTTGGGCGAGAGCCTGCCGGCCTGGAAGCTGTGGGCCTGTGTCCTGGTGCTGGGAGGCCTGGCAGTCATCGTCCAGTGGCCGCGGCTGCGTGCGCGGCTGGCACGCGACTGACGCGCAGCGACCTGGCCTATTTCACCAGCCGGGCATAGGTTCGCCGCAGCTTTTCGACCTTGGGCGCCGCCACGGCCAGGCAATAGCCCTGGTAAGGATTGCGCTCGAAGAAGTCCTGGTGGTAATCCTCGGCGGGCCAGTAGTGCGCCAGGGGCTGAACCTCGGTCACGATGGAGCGGCCGAAGGCGTTGTCGGCCGTCAGTTCATCGATCAACGCCTGCGCGGTGGCGCGCTGTTCGTCGGTGGTGAAGTAAATGCCGCTGCGGTACTGCGTGCCCACATCGTTGCCCTGGCGATTCAGGGTGGTGGGGTCGTGCACCAGGAAAAAAATTTCCAGCAGCTCGCGCGTGCTCACCTGCTCCGGGTCATAGACCAGCTTCACCACCTCGTTGCAACCGGTGGTGCCGGTACAGACGTCTTCGTAGCTCGGCTGGACCGCCTGGCCATTGCTGTAGCCGGACTCGACATCCAGTACGCCGCGCACTTCCTTGTAGACGGCTTCGGTGCACCAGAAGCAGCCGCCGCCCAGCACCAGGGTCCGGGATTCACTCATGGCCAGATTCTCCATTCAGCTCAAGATGGGGGAAGGTGATGATGCCCCGGCTGGGCGACCTGGCGCACGGCAGCCAGAAATGCCCCCATGGGTCCTTCGTCCCCGCCTGTGCGCCACAGGCAATGGGTGTCGTACGGCGCCAGCGTCTCGTCCAGAGGCAAAAAAACCACATCAGGCAACCCGGCTTGCTGCAGGGCGGCCGGCACCAGCCCCACGGCCAGGCCCTGGGCAATCACCGAGACCACGCTCAGCCAGTGCCGCAACTCGAAGGCCAGTGCTGGCTCATAGCCAGCATCGGCACAGGCCGCCAGAATGCGGTCATGGTAGTCGGGCGAGACTGCTCGCGTCACGATGGCAAAGGCATCGTGCTCGAGACCTTGCAGCGCCACCCGCTTGCGCCCGGCCAGCGGATGGCTGGCGGGAAGGCAGGCGACAAATGGCTGGCTGGACACCAGAATCTGCGA
>SBFU01000088.1 GCA_006227785.1 Burkholderiales bacterium | reverse complement strand
GAGGCCGTGGTGGTCTGCTACGACGCACGCTTGCTGCGACAGGCCTATGGCCGTCGCATGCTCAAGGGATTGCCACCCTACCGGCTGCAGCGGCGCGAGGCCGGCGGTATGCTGGTCGACATCCCAGCCTGAACAACCCCACCTACTTTGCCCTCATGATCTACGCCATCCTCAAGCTGCTGCACGTTCTGGCCATCATTGTCTGGATCGGCGGCATGGTGTTTGCCCACTTCTTCCTGCGCCCGGCGGCCATGCAGCTGGCGCCGCCCCAGCGCGTGCCGCTGATGCATGCCGCGCTGGGCCGCTTCTTTTCCGCCGTGCTGGTGGCCATCGTGCTCGTGCTGGCCAGCGGCCTGTGGATGATCGGTCGGGTGGCCAAGGAGACCGTGCAGGCCGGCCTGGCCTTCAACATGCCTCTGGACTGGACCATCATGGCGGCGCTGGGCATTGTCATGATGGCCATCTTTGGCCACATCCGCTTCGCGCTCTTCAAGCGCCTCTCGCGCGCAGCCACTGCCCAAGACTGGTCCGCGGGCGCTGCTGCGCTGGCATCGATCCGCACCTGGGTCGGCATCAACCTGGTGCTGGGTGTCGTCATCATCGCCATCACGCTGCTGATGGCGTGAAGGCCGCTATTCAGTTGGACGGCGCCGCCAGGGCTGCTCCCATCGGCAGCAGGTCAGCGCCGCGGGCCCGGCGCCACAGCCAGGCCAGCGCCGCTTCGGTGTCGGGACGGCTGGAGCGTTGCGAGGCCGCAACCGAGCCGACCGCGTCGACCGGGCCAACGTCGAAATTGAACACGAAGTCCGGGTCCTGCCCCATGCGCAGGTCGGTTACCTGCAGGCGGCCGTCCGGCGTTTCGCGCAACCGGTAGAAACCGTGGCTGAACGCGGCCATGCGCGCCACCGGCTCGGCCTGGCCATGCCGGGCCATCAGCTCGGGCCCCCGGTCGTGCGAGGTCCAGCGCACGGCGGGACGCGGATCCAGCAGGCTGTAGTAGCCCTCGTGGTAGTGCGTCGGCGTGATGGCCACAAGGCGCCACAGCACGGTGTTCAAGGGCGCGGGTGTCACCAGCAGACGTTCCGCCTGAATGCCCTGCTCGTTCAGCGACGCCCTGGCCACCTGGGTGGCCACCTGTTGGGCCGCCACGCTCCATCCCAGGTAGGCGGTCGAGATCAACAGACCCCAGGTGTTCCAGCGCAGTCCCCTGCCGTTCCGCCTGAGTGCCAGTGCCGCGATCACGCCCACCAGCAGGGGCAGCGTGTAGGCTGGATCGATGATGAACAGACTGCCCACACCGAAGGGGTGGTCGGTGAAGGGCTGCAGCAGCTGGGTTCCGTAGACCGTCATCGCATCAAGCAGCGGGTGCGTGAACAGCACCAGCCACAGCGCCAACCACCAACGCCTGAACAAGTGCGGCTCCCTGTGAAGGCGTGACACGGCCCAGGCGAGCAAGGGCGAGAACAGCGTCAGGTAAATCAGGGAATGGCTTTCGGCGCGATGCCGCACCATGTTCAGGATGGCGTCACCGTGGTCGATGAAGGCATCCAGGTCGGGCAGGGTGCCCGCAATGCCGCCCCACAAGGCGGCCTTCCAGACGGCCGTGCGCCGGCCCATCACGGCCACGGCTGCGGCCGAACCGAGGGCAATCTGAGTCAGCGAATCCATGACCGAAGCTTAACGGCTTGCGTCAGGCCATGCCCGCCGTCGGGCATCCAAGCCACGTTCGGGCGGTGGGGCCTGCTCAGGCCTGGACCACGATGGGGAAGTTGGCCCGCAGGCCGTCGTTGCCTGGTGTGAATGGCACTGTGATGGCCGCGCGGTCAGCCTCCCGCAGGCGCCGCCACAGGAAGTCACGTTCGTTGCCCGGGTCGCCCTGCACATACAGCTGGGTGGTCAGCAACTCCTGCCGGTCCAGGCGGATCTTGAAGTGGATGTGGGGCGTGCGCCCGCTGTAGCGAGCCGGACGCAGGGTCCGGAAACGGTAGCGCCCGTCGCGACCGACCTCGACGCGGCCAAACCCCTGGAAGGCCGGATCGGCCCGACCCCCATCGCCCGGGTGGTGATAGTGGCCATTCTCGTCACATTGCCAGATCTCGACCACCGCGCCCGAGACGGGTGTGCCGCGGGTGTCGGTGACCGTGCCCTCGACCCAGGCGACCTGGCCCCGGCTGTAGTTCAGCGGGCCGTTGACCAGCAGGTCATGGTCGTTGTCGGCCGGCAGTTCCACCGGGTAGAACGGTCCTTCTGTCTGGCTGGGCGTGGGACGCAGCGCTGTGGCGGCGCGCGCCGGAGCCATCCAGGCCGGCATGGCCAGCGTGGCGGCCAGGCCACCGGTGCGGGCCAGCAGCCGGCGACGGGACATCAGCGGGGACAGTGTGGGTGCGGGCATGGCGGGCTCTCTGATAGGCCATCACAGGTCCAGTGTGACGTAGCGGGTCTCGTGGTCCTGAGGATCGGCGGGGTTGGAGCCCTCTTGGAACCCGAGGGCGCGCGCAAGTTCCAGCATGCCGGTGTTGACCCGCAACACGGTACCCACCAGCCTGCGCGTGCCACGCTCGCGCAGATGGGCGATCATCTTGCTCATCAGCCGGTGGCCCAGCCCGCTGCCCTTGAGGTCCGAACGCACGATGACGCCAAACTCGGCGGTCTCGTTGTCGGGGTCCACCGTGGCCCTGACCGCTCCCAGGGTCTCCTCGCCGCCGTTGTCGGTGGGCCGGGTCGCGATGAAGGCCATTTCGCGGGCATAGTCGATCTGGGTCAGCCGTGCCAGTTCGCTGTGCTCGATGCTGCGCCGGCTGTAGAAGATGCGCAGGCGGATGT
>SBFU01000016.1 GCA_006227785.1 Burkholderiales bacterium | reverse complement strand
CTCGCCCGAACTGAAGATCGCCATGGAAACCTGGAAAGAGATCAAGTTCGAGTTCGACACCGTCGACAAGCTGGACATCGCGAACAAGTAATCGGGATCCCGGACACGGGTGGGATGACTGGCGCCGCTGCGCCGCGCTCACCCGGCCCCATCAACTGAAAGGAATTAGACATGGCCGTTCAAGCTTATAAAGCCGGTAAGAAGTACGAGACCTTCTCCTACCTGCCCCAGATGACCCCGGACCAGGTGCGTCGCCAGATCGCCTACTGCATCAGCCAGGGCTGGAACCCCGCCGTCGAGCACACCGAGAAGGGCACCACCGCTCGCGTGAACTACTGGTACATGTGGAAGCTGCCGATGTTCGGCGAGCAGTCCATCGATACCGTGCTGGCCGAGATCGAGGCCTGCCACCGCGAGTTCCCTGATCACATGGTGCGTTTTGTCGCCTATGACAACTACGCCCAGAGCCAGGGCATGGCTTTCGTGGTGTATCGCTAATTCATACGATTAGCGATGTGACAACGGGCAGTCGCCTGTTGTCACATAACACCATCCCCAGGAGCTCCCTGAGGACGGGGCCGCGCAGGTCCCCGCCCTCAGTGAGCAGTAACCTTTCGAGGTAAGTGATGACACAAGCCGCAGATAGCACGGCCAGCGCCACCCTCTCCGGGCGCGAGCTGGCTTTGAAGCGTCGCCAGGCTATGTCTCTGCATGGCAAGGCGGGTGTGGCCAAGACCGCGGCCACCAAGCCGGCCGCAGCGCCCCGCATCGATGCGGGTAACGTTGCTCCCGCCGTTGCAGAGGCCACGCCGCGCGCTTCCGTTTCGGATGCTGCCCTGATCGAGCAGCTCAAGGCCGTCAGCCCCAAGAAGGCTGGTCGTTCCCGGCGGGAAGCCCTCAGCCAGTCCGGCAAGGCCGCGTTGCAGACCGCATCGGCCCGTCCGACCGGTCGGGTGCGTCCCTCGCGCCAAGCTGATCTGGCCCCGGCCATGTCCAGCCAGCCGGCCATGGCCGAGGTGGCCCAGGCTGCGGCCAGCTCCTGTGGCTGCGGCTGCAACGGTCAGCCCGGTGGCTGTGGCGATGCCCAGGTCAAAGAGGCCGCCGCGGTGGTCCAGGCTCCGGCCAGCTTGCCGACGGCGAGCTCTGTCCCGACCGGCCGCGCCCTGGCGCGTGCCCGTCGTGCCGCCCTTGCCCAGGACGGCAAGGCAGGCCTCAAGCGGGTAGCCCAGGCCACCAAGATCGCGGCCTCCATGCCTGGCCAGGACTGGCAGGCTGCCATCACCAAGGGTGCCACCGGCCGTCAGGTCGCCATGCAGCGGCGTCTGGTGCAGTCCGTGGCCGGCAAGACCGGTGCAAGTGCGGATAGCGCACGGCCCAGCGGTCGCATGCGCGCCCGCAACGTGGAGCCGGCACCCGCCAAGGTCGAAGAGGGGCATACCCTCTCCGGCGGCGCTGTCACCGGCACCATGGTCGAGCGAAGCAAGAAGGTAACCGGAAACGAACCGGGCTCCTGTCGTGCCATCACCGGTACCGAGTACATCGGCAGCGAGCAGTTCGATAACTTGTGCAAGAGCCGTCCCGAAGCGGGTCCGGCCAAGGTGGGCGTGACCAACACCCTGCGCGAGCACAAGGTGACCGGCACCGAGGTGGGTCGATCCACGCGGGTCACTGGAGACGAGGTCGGTGCCTGCCGTGGCATCACCGGCACCGAGTACCTGTCCGTCGAGCGTTACGACGAGTTCTGCGCATCTCGTCCCGCGCCGGCCCCGGCCAAGATCGGCATCTCCAATACCGCCAAGGGCAAATCCGTCTCCGGTACCCAGGTAAGCAATGGCGGCAGGGTGACCGGTGGCGAGTCGGGCTCCGACCGCGCCATCACCGGCACCAGCTATGCCAAACAGGGAGCCGACGCGTCGCCCGACAAGGTGGCCGTAACCCATACCGGCCACGGCAATGCCGTGACGGGAACGGCCGTGGGTCACACCGCCAAGATCACCGGCGATGAGACCGGTGCCTGCCGCGGCATCACTGGCACCGAATACCTGGCCACCGAGCAATTTCAGGCGGAGTGCAACACGGCCCCCCTGGCTACGCCGCGCAAGGTCAGCGTGATGTCCTCCAGTGGCAGCCAATCCATTTCCGGCAGCGAAGTCGGCCGCTCGGCCAAGGTGACCGGCGATGAGCCGGGCTCCTGCCGCCAGATTACCGGCAGCCAGTACTACAACTCCGGTGATTTCGGTGCACTGTGCAATGCCTCGGGCCCGCGCAAGGTTGGCGCCATGCAGACGCTGGCCGGTCGCACGGTCACGGGCACGGAGGTCAATCGCGGCCCAAAAATGACAGGTGACGAGGAGGGTGGGTGCATCCCCGTCACCGGTACAGACTATGTCGGTGCAGACGAGCTTCAGGCTGTCTGTGCCGTCAGCACCCCGGTCGCGCCCGTCGCCAAGGTGGCGGTAGACCAGACTTGGCGCGGCCAAGCGATCACTGGCAGTTATGTCGGCCGCTCGGCCAAGGTTACCGGCGCCGAGCCGGGAGGATGTGCGCCCATCAGCGGTACGCCCTACATCGGCCGTGGACAGTACAACGGTTTCTGTGAAGCGCCGGCCGTCGATGCCCAGGCAGCCCGCATCCGCACCGGCGCCACCATCCCCGCCACGGCAGTGACGGGCGACCGTCCCGGCGCAGGCGGTTCGGTGATGACCGGTGACGAGCGTGGCGCTTGCGAGGTCGTCAGCGGCACCCCCTACGTGGGCCCGGACAATGCGGTCACGCAATGCCTGACGAGCGGTCGCTTCGTCTCCCGGGCACGGACCTTCGAAGAGCCCGAGCG
>SBFU01000219.1 GCA_006227785.1 Burkholderiales bacterium | reverse complement strand
GCAGCCCCAGGCGGTTGGCCTTGAGCGCCGGGTCGTCGGCGTTGACCATCACCCCGTCGAAAAAGGCATCCACCGGCGTGCGCAGCGCGGCCAGCGCCTGCAGGCTGGCGGTGTGATCACCAGCCTCGAACTTGGCGTTGGCGGCGGGCACGGTGGCCTGCATGGCGGCGTACAGGTCCTCCTCGGCCGGCTCGGCAAACAGCGCCGGGTTGACCACAGCACCCTCGCCTTCGGACTTCTTGAGGATGTTGCCGATGCGCTTGTTGGCCGCGGCCAGCGCAGGGGCTTCGGGCAGCGCGGCGAAGGCACGCACGGCCTGCAGGCGCTGGGTCACGTCGGCCAGTCGCTGCGGGCGCAAGACCAGCACGGCGTCCACTTCCTGCGCGCTCGCGCCCTGCTCGCGCAGGCCACCGGCGAGACGGTCATAGATAAAGTCGGCCAGGGCCGGAGTGGCATCACTGATCTTGTCGCCGAAAGCCGGCACCGCCGCCGACAGCAGCGCGGTCAGCTCCAGCGGCAGATCCTTCTCGACCAGCATGCGGATCACGCCCAGCGCATGGCGACGCAGCGCGAACGGATCCTTGTCGCCAGTGGGCAGGTTGCCGATGCCGAACATGCCCACCAGCGTTTCCAGCTTGTCGGCCAGAGCCACCACCACACCGGTCAGGGTGCGCGGCAGGTCGTCGCCGGCGAAACGCGGTCTGTAATGGTCTTCGATGGCGAAGGCGATGTCCTCCGAGTGGCCATCGTGACGCGCGTAGTAGCCGCCCATGATGCCCTGCAGCTCGGGGAACTCGCCCACCATGTCGGTCACCAGGTCGGTCTTGGCCAGGCGCGCGGCCAGCAGCGAACGCGCCGCCAGTTCGGGGCCACCCAGCTGCAGACCGATGGTCTCGGCGATGGCGCAGACGCGCTCCATGCGCTCACCCTGTGTGCCCAGCTTGTTGTGGTAGACCACCTTGGCGAGCGCCGGCACGCGGCTCTCCAGGGTCTTCTTGCGGTCCTGGTCGAAGAAGAACTTGGCGTCGGCCAGGCGCGGACGCACCACGCGCTCGTTGCCGCCGATCACCGCGCTGGCGTCTTCGGGGCGGATGTTGCTGACGACCAGGAAGCGGTTGGTCAGCCTGCCCTGGGCATCCAGCAGCGGGAAGTACTTCTGGTTGGCCTTCATGGTCAGGATCAGGCACTCCTGGGGCACGTCGAGGAACTGCTTCTCGAATTCGCAGACGAGCACGTTCGGCCGCTCGACCAGCGCGGTCACTTCGTCGAGCAGTGCGTCGTCCTCAATGGGCCTGCAGCCACCACCGACCTGTGCGGCCGCCGCGGCCAGCTGGCGGGCGATCTCGGCCTTGCGCTCGGCAAACGACGCGATCACCGCGCCGTCCTTGGCCAGCGTGGCGGCATAGGCGTCAGCGTCGGCCAGCGGCACCGGGTCCATGGCGGCCTCGAAACGGTGGCCGTGGGTGGTGTTGCCCGCCGTCAGACCCAGGGCCTTGACCGGCACCACGTCAGCGCCATGCAATGCCACCAGACCGTGCGCCGGGCGCACGAAATGGACACTGGTCCACCCGGGCCATTCGCAATCGGATTCGAGCTGGTAGCTCATGACCTTGGGAATCGGCAGCCTGGCAATCGCCTCCTGAAGGGCCTTCTGCAGGCCTTCGGCCAGTTCGACACCGGACTGCACACTGTCAAAGAACAGGGCTTCGGCCTTGCCGTCCAGAGCACGTTTCAAACCCGGTACCGCGGACGCATCGGCACCCAGACCGGCCAGACGCTTGAGCAGTGCGGGCGTGGGCGCACCACTGGCGTCCAGGCCAACGCTGACCGGCATCAGTTTCTGCGACACGGCCTTGTCGGCGGCCTTGGCGACGACGCCGGTCACATGCGCGGCCAGGCGGCGCGGCGAGGCGAACGGCGTCACCTGCGATTCGGCAGCGGCCAGGCCCTGGGCCTTGAGCTGGTCGACCAGCACACTGGCAAACGCATCACCGAGCTTCTGGAGCGCCTTGGGCGGCAACTCTTCCACAAACAGTTCGACAAGCAGGTTCTTCGTTGTCATTCTTGTGTTCTCCCGCTCAGGCGGCCTTCTTTTCGATCTGCGCCACCCACTCACGCGGCGCCATCGGGAAACCCAGGCGCTCTCGGCTCTCGTAATAACTCTGCGCCACGCTGCGCGCGAGGTTGCGGATACGGCCGATGTAAGCGGCCCGTTCGGTCACGCTGATGGCTCCGCGCGCATCCAGCAGGTTGAAGCTGTGCGCGCACTTCAGGACTTGCTCGTACGCCGGCAGCGCCAGCTGCTGCTCCATCAGGTGCCTGGCCTGCTTCTCATGTGCGTTGAAGGCGGTGAACAGGAAGTCGGCGTCGCTGTGCTCGAAGTTGTAGGCCGACTGTTCTTTCTCGTTCTGCAGATAGACGTCGCCGTAGCTGAGTCTGGCACCGTCGGCGCCTTCGGTCCACACCAGGTCGTAGACGTTGTCCACGCCTTGCAGGTACATGGCCAGACGCTCCAGGCCATAGGTGATTTCACCCGTGATGGGCTTGCAGTCGATGCCACCGACCTGCTGGAAATAGGTGAACTGGGTCACTTCCATGCCGTTGAGCCAGACCTCCCAGCCCAGGCCCCAGGCCCCCAGCGTGGGGTTCTCCCAGTCGTCCTCGACAAACCGGATGTCGTTCTTCTTCAGATCGAAACCCAGCGCTTCGAGCGAACCCAGGTACAGCTCCAGGATGTTGGATGGCGCGGGCTTGAGCACCACCTGGTACTGGTAGTAGTGCTGCAGGCGGTTGGGGTTCTCGCCGTAGCGGCCGTCCTTGGGGCGACGGCTGGGCTG
>SBFU01000052.1 GCA_006227785.1 Burkholderiales bacterium | reverse complement strand
CCCCATGGAACGACCCTTTGCCGCTGGTCTTCTGCGCGAGCACAGCCTTGAGCGTCGCTTCGCTGGCCATCAGCGCGCCGCCCATGTCGGCGAACAGGGTGGCCGGCAGCTCCAGGCCGGTCACCAGGCCGGCGTCGGCCAGGTAGGTCAGGTCGTGTCCGGGTTCTTCGGCGCGCGCGCCGGGTGCGCCGACGATGGCCACCACCGAAAGGGCCGGGTAGGCCTTGTGCAGCGCCTTCCACGACAACCCCAGCTTGACCAGGGCCGACGGCCGGAAGGAGGTCAGCAGCACGTCGGTGCGCGCCAGTTCTTTGTGCAGCCGCTGCTGCCCTATCTCGGTCTTGAGATCGATGGTCGCGAGCTTGATGCCGGCATGAAGCGTCGCGTACGCGGTGGGGTTGTACTGACCCATCGGGTCGCCGCTGGTTCCCTTTGGCATGACCGCCGGGGCAGGCGGCTCGGCCTTGGTGCAGGTCGCCCCCATGGCCTTCAGTCGCATCAAGGCGGCCGGGCCGGGCAGGTTCAGGGCCAGGCTGAGGATACGCACGCCGCGCAGCGGCTTGACCGGTCGGGAGGAGGCTGGTGGGGCGAGGGTCATGGCGCTCAAGGTGGTTGACGTGAACGTCAATGTACCTTCTCCACCGGACCGCTGGAATCAAACCGGCGACAACACGCCCGTTCAGCCCTGTCCGAAGTCCAGCGGCAGACCGACGTAGTTCTCGGCAATGGTCTTCAGACCGGCTTCCGAGTGCATCAGGTAGTCCAGCTCCGCCTGCTGGAGTTTGCCGTTGATGGCCCCTTCGTCGTCGAAGTTGTGCATGATGGACGTGAACCACCAGCTGAAGCGCTCGGCGCGCCAGATGCGCTTGAGGCAACGCTCCGAGTAGCTGTCGATGCCGGCCTCGCTGCGGTCCTGGTAGTACTCGACCAGGGCGTTCGAGAGGTACTTCACATCGGTCGCGGCCAGGTTCAGCCCTTTGGCGCCAGTGGGCGGAACAATGTGGCCGGCATCACCAGCCAGGAACAGCCGACCGAACCGCAGGGGCTCCGTGACGAAGCTGCGCAATGGTGCAATGCTTTTCTCCAGCGAAGGGCCGGTGACCAGTTGTTCAGCGGCCTGTGGGTCCAGCCGCAGGCGGAGCTCGGTCCAGAAGCGGTCGTCACTCCATTGCTCGATCTTGTCCGTCAAAGGCACCTGGAGGTAATAACGGCTGCGGGTGTGGCTGCGCTGCGAACACAGGGCGAAACCGCGCTCATCGTTCACGTAGATCAGTTCGTGGTGCACGGGTGGCGTGTCGGACAACAGACCCAGCCAGCCAAACGGGTAGATCTTCTCAAACTCCCGGATGGCGTTGCGCGGCACGCTGGCCCGGCAGACGCCGTGGAATCCATCGCAGCCGGCGATGAAATCGCACTCGAGGGTGTGGGTCAATCCGTCCTTCTCGTAGGTCACGCGGGGGTTTGCGCTGTCAAAGTCGTGCACCTGGACATTGGCCGCTTCGTAGACCGTAGGCAGCGCTGCCGCTTGACGGGCGTCCATGAGGTCGCGCGTGACCTCGGTCTGGCCGTAGACCATGACCTTCTTGCCGCCCGTCAGCTTGTCCAGATCGATGCGGTGCCGTTGGCCGTTGAACAGCATGTCGAACCCGGTGTGGACAAGACCCTCGGCGTGCATGCGCTGACCCACACCAGCCTCGTCGAGCAGGTCGGTGGTCACCTGTTCGAGCACGCCGGCCCGGATGCGCCCCAGCACATAGTCGGGCGTCTGGCGCTCCAGGATGACGGTGTCGATGCCGGCCTTGTACAGCAGCTGACCGAGCAGCAGGCCAGAAGGGCCCGCACCGATGATGGCGACCTGAGTTCTCATGGATGTCTCCTGGGTGATGGATGCTGTGACTGTAGGCAGCCATCAACGCGCTCTCAACATCCTGACCGAAGCTTCGCGCGATGATTGGTCAATCTGTGCGATGATCGCGCACTATGTGTGTTGTACAGAGACCGCTGGCCAAGGCCGACTTCATCGAAGGCATGGCCAAGGGCATGGCCGTGCTCGAAAGCTTTGACACCGAGCGACAGCGCCTGAATGCCACCCAGGCGGCCGAGCGCGCCGGGCTGACGCGCGCGGCGGCGCGCCGCCACCTGCTGACGCTGGCCCACCTGGGCTATCTGGACACCGACGGCACCCACTATTGGCTGTCGGCCAAGGTGTTGCGCTTCTCGGGCAGCTACCTGGCTTCGGCGCGCCTGCCACGCCTGCTGCAACCGACGCTCAACCGGCTGGCGGCGCAGACGCGCGAATCCTTTTCTGCGGTGGTGCTCGATGGCGATGAGGTGGTCATCGTGGCGCGCAGTGTCGCTGTGGGGGGCCAGCGGCTGATGGCCTATGGCCTGCACCTTGGCGCGCGCCTGCCGGTGCATGCCACCTCCACCGGGCGCGTGCTGCTGGCCGCCATGCCGCGGGCAGAGTTCGAGTCTTGGCTGAAGGGGCGCGAGCTGCCTCGGCTGACCCCCCGGACGGTGGTCGACCATCGCGGGTTTCGCGCCATCATCACCCGGGTGCGCAAAGGCGATTTCGCTGTCGCCAGCGAAGAGCATGAGCTCGGGGTACACGCCCTGGCTGTCCCGTTGCGCAACATGCAGGGGCGCACCGTGGCGGCCTTGAATGTGGTGGCTTCACCAGAGCGGCTGGACACCGAAGTGATGCACAAGGACCTGCTGCCACTGCTGCTGGACGCGGCACGTGAGCTGCGGCCCTTGCTCTGAAATCGTGAGCCTGAGTGCATGCCGGCCGAGGGAATACCCGAGCCTTGTTGGTGCCATCCTTGATGCGGCGGATCAGAAAATGTG
>SBFU01000374.1 GCA_006227785.1 Burkholderiales bacterium | reverse complement strand
CTGGACTCCAGCGAAATGGGCCACCCGCCCGAGAAGTTCGAGCGCGTGTTCGCCCGCTGCCGCGAGCTGGGCCTGCGCGTGGTCGCCCATGCCGGCGAAGAGGGCCCAGCCGAGTACATGTGGCAGGCCATCGATCTGCTCAAGGTCGAGCGCATCGACCACGGCGTGGCCAGCGTGCAGGACCCGTTGCTGATGGCCGAGCTGGCCCACACCCGGCTGCCACTGACCGTCTGCCCGCTGTCCAACCTCAAGCTGTGTGTGGTGTCCGACCTGAAGGACCACCCGCTCAAGAAGATGCTCGACGCCGGCCTGTGCGTGACCATCCATTCCGACGACCCGGCGTATTTCGGCGGCTACATGAACGAGAACTGGGTGCAGACCGTGCAGGCGCTGCAGCTGTCGAAGGACGACGTGGTGGCCCTGGCCCGCAACAGCTTTGAAGCCAGCTTCATCGGCCCCGAACGCCGGGCCGAATGCCTGGCGGCGCTGCGCGAGGTCGCCAACGCCTGAACAAGGCCTGCGCTAAAATGAGAGGCTCGAGCCGGTGCTTCCCCGGCTCGTTTTCTTTTGTCGCCGACATTTTTCGGTTCAGGAAGCCATGTAGAGGAACACCATGTACAAAAACCTCGCTGCCGCGCTCGTGGCCGCCTGTTTTTCATTCCCCGCCTTCGCCCAGCCAGCCAACCCGGTCAAGCCCCCGGTCAAGGCCGCCTTCGTCCATGTGGCCCCCATCACCGATGCCGGCTGGGTGCACCAGCACGAGCTCGGTCGCCGCGCGGTCGAAGCGGCGCTGGGCGACCGGGTGAAGACCACCACGGTCGAGAACGTCGCCGAAGGGCCGGATGCCGAGCGCGTCATCCGCGACCTGGCGCGCCAGGGTCACCACATCATCTTCACGCCCAGCTTCGGCTACATGGAGCCCACCCTGCGCGTGGCCCGGGAGTTTCCGGAGGTTCGCTTCGAGTCCATCACCGGCTACAAGACCGCGCCCAACGTGGCCGCCGCCAACGCCCGCTACTACGAGGGCCGCTATCTGGCCGGCATCGCCGCCGGGCGCGTCGCTTCTCAGGCCGGTTATGTGGCTGGCTTCCCGATCCCCGAGGTCATCCAGGGCATCAATGCCTTCGCGCTGGGCATGCGCTCGGTCAACCCCCAGGCCACGGTGCGGGTGGTGTTCGTGGGTGACTGGTTCAATCCGCCGCTGGAGCGCGATGCCGCCCTGTCGCTGATGAACCAGGGCGCCCAGGTGCTGACCTTCCACACCGCGTCCAATGCGGTGATGGTCGCTGCCCAGCAGCAGGGCAGGCTGGCCATCGCCTACCACTCCGACATGCGCCAGGTGGCGCCCGACGCGCAACTGCTGGCTGTCACCCACCGCTGGGGCGACCACTACACCCGCCGGGTGCAGGCGGTGCTGGACGGCAGCTGGACCACCGGTCAAGTCTGGGGCGGTGTGCGTGAAGGCATGATCGGCATTGAAGGGTTCGGCCCGCGCCTGCCCTCCCAGGTGCGCGAGGAGGTGCTGGCACGTCAGCAGGACCTGGCCGCCGGGCGTCTGCAGGTGTTCGAGGCCCGTCAGGCCGACGTCCGCGACAACCGCGGACAAGTGGTCATCCCGCGCGGCGCACGCCTGACCGATCCCCAGATTCTGTCCATGAACTGGCTGGTCGACGGGGTCGTGGGCAAACTGCCCGACTGACCCTGCCCGGCGGCCGCGCGCGGCCTTCGGCCGGCCGCTGGTGTGTCCGAATGCACGCCATCGGCGAATGCGTATGGGCCTTTGGGGCCTTCTCCGCTAAGCTGCGGGCATGAAAGCGTATCGTGGCGCACTGTTGCGCTTCAACGAACAACAACAGGCTGTCTATGACAACGACGGCCTGCTGGTCGTGGGTCCGGACGCCCAGGGCCGGACGGTGGTGCGCGCCGTCGGCGACCATGGCAGCCTGATCGACCGGTTTGCCGGGGTGGCGGTGGAGGACCTGCGCGGATGCCTCATCGCGCCGGGGTTCGTCGACCTGCACGTGCACTATCCCCAAACGGACGTGATCGGCTCACCGGCCGACGGGCTGCTGCCCTGGCTGGAGAACTACACTTTTCCGCACGAATCGCGCTTCGCCGACAAGGTCTATGCCCGCGGCGTGGCGGACTTCTTCTTCGACGAGCTGACCCGCCATGGCGTGACCACCGCGCTGACCTTTTCCACCTCGCATCCGGCTTCGGTGGATGCGGCCTTCGAGGCCGCGCGCGAGCGTGGCCTGCGCTTCATCACCGGCAAGTGCCTGCAGGACCGCCACAGCCCCGACGGCGTGCGCGACCAGACCGAACAGAGCCTGATCGACACCGAAAGCCTGATTCGGCGCTGGCACGGGGTCGATCGCCTGGGCTATGCCATCACCCCGCGCTTTGCACCCAGCTGCACTGACGCCCAATTGCGCGGTGCCGGCGAACTGGCCGCGAAGTACCCGGACGTCTGGATCCAGTCGCACGTGGCAGAAAACCGCGACGAGGTGCGCTGGGTGGCCGAGTTGTATCCTTCGGCGCGAAGTTACCTGTCGGTGTACGGTGACTTTGGTCTGCTGCGCGAGCGCGCTCTGTACGCCCACTGCATCTGGTTCGACGAACAGGACCGCGCCTTGATGGCCCGCACCGGGTCGGCCGCGGCCATCAGCCCCACCAGCAACCTGTTTCTGGGCAGCGGTTTCTTTGACTACGCCGCCGCCGATGCGGCTGGCATGAAGTACGGCCTGGCCAGCGACGTCGGTGGCGGTACCAGTCTCTCACCTTTCCACACCATGCTGGCCGCCTACTACGTGGGGCGCGAGGGGCTGAGCAAGCCGGGCATCAGCCTGGCGCCCGGTCGGCTGTGGTGGCAGCACACCACCGGCGCCGCGGCGGCCCTGGGTCTGGAGGGCGTGGTGGGCAACCTGCAGCCAGGTTGTGAAGCCGACTTCGTCGTGCTGGACCCTCAGGCCACGCCGCTGCTGGCCCGCCGCACCCAGCAGGCGGCCAGCCTCGATGAACTGCTCTTTGCCTTCATTGTTCTGGGCGACGACCGGGCCGTCCGGCGCACGGTCATCGCCGGCCAGGTTCAACCGTAGCTCAGGCTGCGCGCCTTGCCCCAGAACACCCGGTACATGAAGACCGTGTAGCCGATGATCACCGGCAGCGTGATGGCGGTCCCGATGAAAATCACTGTCAGCGACTCGGTGGCTGCGGCGGCTTCCCACACGGTCAGCTGGCCGATGACGATGTCGGGCAGGATGCTGTAGGCCAGCCCGAAGAAGGCCAGCACAAAGACCAGCACGGTGTTGGCAAACACCAGCCAGCCGTAGCCGGCTGCGACCACGGCCGGGCGTGTGCTTACCCACCAGATCGCCAGCAGAGCCGAGGCACACACCAGCGGCACCGGCAGCAGGGCAAACACCTGGGGCATGCCGAACCACTTCTCGACCACCGCCTCATGGACCAGTGGCGTGGCCGCCGAGATCACCGCCAGCCCCGCGGCCATCGGCCACAGGGCACGCCGTGCCCAGCCCACGGCCCGGGTCTGCAGCTCGCCCTCGGTCTTCATGATCAGCCAGCCCGCCCCCAGCAGGGCATAGGCGGCCGGCAGTGTCACCGCCACGCCGAGGCTGAAGGCCCAACCCAGCAGACCATGGTCAAAGCCGGTGATGTAGCTGCCCAGCATCCAGCCCTGGGCACCGGCTGCCGTGGCCGAGCCGGCGAAGAAGGTGCGGTTCCAGAACGGCTTGTAGGGCAGGGGCGCCTTGACCCGGAAGTCGAAGGCCACGCCGCGCAGGATCAGACCGATCAGCATGATGGCCACCGGGAGGTACAGCGCCTGCAGGACGATGCCGTGTGCCTTCGGAAAGGCAACCAGCAGCACACCCACACCCAGCACCAGCCAGGTCTCGTTCGCATCCCAGAACGGGCCGATGCTGCTGATCATGGTGTCTTTCTGGTCATCATGACCCAACGGCAGCAGCAGGCCAACGCCCAGGTCGTAACCATCGAGGATCACATAGGCCAGCAGCGACAGGCCCATGACGGCCATGAAGACCAGGGGCAGGAGTTCGGACCAGGCGGGCATGTTCAGGCTCCTGCCTTGCCCAGCTGGGCGCCCGCGGCGGGCACGCCAGCATGCTTGACCGGGTTCTCGGCCATGTACTTGAGCACGCCGACATAGGTCACCAGCAGCAGGCCATAGACGACCAGGTAGGCGGTCAGGGTCAGCGCCACCCAGGGCGAGGCGATCTGCGTGGCGGTGTCGGCCGTGCGCAGCAAGCCGTAGACCACGAAGGGCTGCCGACCGATCTCGGTCACGTACCAGCCCGCCAGCGTGGCCACCCAGCCCGAGAACGCCATGCCCGAGAGCACCCACAGCAGCGGACGGGGCAGGGTGGTATCAACGTGGCGGCGTTGCGGCCACAGCTTCCAGGCCGCGAACACCGCGACCAGCAGCATCAGGGTGCCCATGCCGACCATGATCCGGAAGGCATAGAACACCGGCGCCACCGGCGGGTGTTCACCCTCGAATTCGTTGATGCCCTTGATTTCCCCGTCCCATTCGTGGGTCAGGATGAGGCTGGCCAGTTTGGGAATCTTGACCGCGAAATGGGTGGTGCGCTCCTCTTCGTCAGGAATGCCGATCAGGGTGAGCGGAGCGCCGCGCTCGGTCTCCCAGATGCCTTCCATGGCCGCGATCTTGGCGGGCTGGTGTTCCAGTGTGTTCAGGCCGTGCAGGTCGCCCACGAAGATCTGTACCGGCGCAATCAGGGCGGCGGCGAACACCGCCGAGCGCATGGCCTTGTGGGTGCCCCGTGTCGCGCTGCCCTTGATCAGTTGCCAGGCGCACAGACCGGCGATCAGGAACGAGGCCGTCAGTCCCGAGGCCAGCAGTTTGTGCGACAGCCGGTAAGGAAAGGACGGGTTGAACACGATCGCCATCCAGTCGGTCGGCATGAACTCGCCGTTGACGATCTCGAATCCGGCCGGTGTCTGCATCCACGAGTTCAGACTGAGGATCCAGAACGCGGACATGGTGGTGCCCAGGGCCACCAGCGCGGTGGCCACCAGATGTACGCGTTCGCTCACGCGGCCGCGTCCGAACAGCATGATGCCCAGGAAACTGGCCTCCAGGAAAAAGGCGGTCAGCACCTCGTAGCCCAGCAGCGGCCCGGCGATGTTGCCGGTTCTTTCCATGAACCCGGGCCAGTTGGTGCCGAACTGGAAGCTCATGACGATGCCCGAGACCACCCCCAGCGCAAAGGTCAGGGCGAACACCTTGGTCCAGAAGTAGTACGCCTCTTCCCAGGCCGTGTCACGCGTCTGAACGAAGCGGATGCGGAAAAACAGCAGGAACCAGCACAGCGCGATGGTGATGGTCGGGAAAAGGATGTGGAAGCTGATGTTCGCAGCGAACTGGATGCGCGACAGCAGCAGGGTGTCGAGTTCCATGGTCAGTGTCCTTCGTGCCTTCTTCAGTTGTGGGTGCCGTCGGCCGGGCGTTCGGCCGCTTTGCGGCTGCGGTTGCGCCCGGTCAGTGCGTCGCGCATCTCCAGCACCTTGGTCACCTTGGAGCCCAGGTCCATCAGTTGCAGCGCGGTTTCGGGTTGCAGTTTCTGTACCTCATCGAACCAGGACATCAGCCGCTCGATCAGGTCGTGCATTTCGCGCATGCGGGTCTGGGCGTGCCGCTCGGCCTCGTTGTCCGGTGTCACCAGCAAGGCGCTGCGCAGCATGGACAGCGTCGGTTCGATCTCGCGGCGGCGGCGCTCGGTGGCCAGCACCCGAAAAATCTCCCACACATCCTCGGGCGCCTCGAAATACTCGCGCCGGTCGCCGGGGTGGTGGCGCAGGCGCACCAGCCGCCAGGCCTGCAATTCCTTGAGACCCATGGACACGTTGGAGCGTGAGAAGCCCAGCGCATCACCGATCTCGTCGGCGTTGAGGGCGCGCTGCGAGACGAACAGCAGGGCGTAGATCTGACCCACCGTCCGGTTGATGCCCCAGCGGCTGCCCATCTCGCCAAAGTGGTTGATGAACTCCCGGCTTAGGGAGGGGAGGGTGTTTGTGTCGGACATGGCCTGACTCCAGAGTTTCTTGAATTTTCAGAAATTCCTGAAAACCATGAATGACGTGCGGAAATGTCCTTCACCGGGCTGCCTACAATCCCTACCCATCCCCCTGGCCGGAGCACAGCACGATGAGCATCAAAAGCGACAAATGGATCCGCCGCATGGCCGAGCAGCACGGCATGATCGAGCCGTTCGAGCCGGGTCAGATCCGGCAGAACGCGGCCGGCCAGAAAATCGTCAGCTACGGCACCAGCAGCTACGGCTACGACATCCGCTGCGCACCGGAGTTCAAGGTCTTCACCAACATCCACAGCACAGTGGTGGACCCGAAAAACTTCGACGAAAAAAGCTTCGTCGACATCCAGTCCGATGTCTGCATCATCCCGCCCAACAGTTTTGCCCTGGCCCGCACGGTCGAATACTTCCGCATCCCGCGCAATGTGCTGACCATCTGCCTGGGCAAGAGCACCTATGCCCGTTGCGGCATCATCGTCAACGTCACGCCCTTCGAGCCCGAGTGGGAGGGCTACGTGACGCTGGAGTTTTCCAACACCACCCCGTTGCCGGCCAAGATCTACGCAGGGGAAGGCTGTGCCCAGGTGCTGTTTTTCGAAAGTGACGAGGTCTGCGAGACCAGCTACAAGGACCGGGGTGGCAAGTACCAGGGGCAGGTGGGGGTGACGCTGCCCAAGACCTGACCTCCGGCTTGACTTGTGTCAAGCCCGATGTAAGCAAACGCTGTTAGCATTTGGGCGTCCGTTCCGCGTGCCCGGGCCGTTTTACCCTGCGCCGGAGTTTCATGACGCGTGCCGACCCCGGCGCGGTCGATACCCTGTTGCCAGGCCTGCGCGCCCGAGTTGCCATGTCCCAGAACCCCCCCGTCATCGAGACCCCTCGGCCGATCCCGCAGGGTGAGCCGCTGCCGCACCGCAAGGTCATCCGCAGCTGGCTGACCCCCATCGCCGAACGACGCACCGCGTGGGGCATTGCCCTGCTGGCCATCGACTGGCTGGTCTTTGCCGGTCTCATCGCCGGCACCATCGTGTTGCAGGCCTGGTGGGCCAAGCTGCTGTGCGGCCTGGCCGCCGGCTTCGTCATTGGCCGTCTGTTCATCATTGGCCATGACGCCTGCCATCAGAGCTACACCCCGCACCGTGAGCTCAACCGCGTGCTCGGCCGCATCGCCATGATCCCGTCGCTCACCCCCTACAGCCTCTGGGAAGTCGGCCACAACGTGGTGCACCACGGTTACACCAACCTCAAGGGCGTCGACTTTGTGTGGGCGCCCCTGACCAAGGAAGAGTTCGAAGCCCTCTCGCCCGGTCGCCGCGTGCTCGAGCGCATCTACCGCAGCGGCTGGGGCCCGGCGCTGTACTACCTGGTCGAGATGTGGTGGAACCGCATGTATTTCCCGCGCAAGACCTACATGGGCACCAGCCGCCCCGAGTTCACGCGCGACGGTATCTTTGTCACTGCCACCGCCGGCTTGTGGATCGCTGGCCTGCTGGTGGCTGCCTGGGCCACCGGCCAGTCGGCGCTGGCCCTGGTGGGCTACGGCTTTGTGGTGCCCTTCCTGTTCTGGAACGCCATGATCGGTTTTGTGGTCTATGTGCACCACACCCACACCGCCGTGCAGTGGCACGACGACAAGCACGCCTGGGCCAAGGCCGCGCCCTTCGTGTCCACCACCGTGCACCTGCCCTTCCCGATGAAGATCGGCGCGCTGATGCACCACATCATGGAGCACACCGCTCACCACGTGGACATGAGCGTGCCGTTGTACAAGCTCAAGAACGCACAAAAGCTGCTCGAAGACACGCTGCCCGGTCGCATCATCATCCAGCGCTTCTCCTGGCGCTGGTATTTTGAAACCGCACGCAAGTGCAAGCTGTATGACTTCACCCGCCGCTGCTGGACCGATTTCCAGGGGCGCCCGACCAGCGACTTCAAGCCCGCCATCGCCTGAACCCGCTCATGGCCGATCAGAGGCGCTGCCGGTGGCAGCGCCTTTTTTTTGTGCCTGATGCAACAGCATCGGCACAAACCCACAACTTGTCTGCCAACGGCCATGGCGTGCGCGGCTGCGCTTGGCGGTCGGCGGACCGCATTCCATA
>SBFU01000098.1 GCA_006227785.1 Burkholderiales bacterium | reverse complement strand
CACGTCGATCAGCGGCCGGTTGTCGGCCAGCGCCTGACGGCACAGGTCGTACACCAGATCGTGGGCATATTCACGGCCCAGGTACGGGCCCAGCCCCATCATCACCGCTTCCGACATGACCAGCCCGTTCGTGATGTCCATGTTGGCGCGCATGCGGGTGGCGTCCACCTCCAGGCCCTGCAGCACGAACTTGGTCTGTTTGAGCGCACCCGACATGAGGCAGAAGATCTCGGGCAGCGACACCCATTCGATTTCCCAGGGGCCGGTGGAGCGCTCGTGGTCGGCCACCATCGCATCCATCAGCGCGGCCGCGTGCTGGCGGGCGACAGAAATGTTGGCGTGGATGTAGAGGCAGGAGATCGGGTTGCGCTTCTGCGGCATGGTGCTCGAAGAGCCACGACCCGGCGCGAAGGGCTCGAACACCTCGCCCACCTCGGTCTGCATCATGAGCTTGACGTCCATGGCGATCTTGCCCAGCGAGCCTCCCACCAGACCCAGGAAGGCCCCCACCTCGGCGATGGTGTCGCGCACGGTGTGCCAGGAGATCAGCGGTTGCTCCAGGCCCAGCTCCTTCATGAGCGCGGCCTGGGTTTCCATCGCGCCTTTTTCCAGCGACGAGAGCGTGCCCGAAGCACCGCCGAACTCACCCATGAGCACGCGCGGCTTGAGTTGCTGCAGGCGCTCGCGGTGGCGCTCGATGCCGGCGAGGATGCTGGCCATCTTGTAGCCAAAAGTGATGGGCGTGGCCTGCTGCAGGTTGGAGCGTCCGATGACGGGGGTGTCGCGGTACTTCTGTGCCAGCGACGCCAGCGCATCCGAGATGTCCTTGAGATCCTGCTCGACCAGCGCCAGGCCCTCGCGCATCTGCAGCACCGCGGCGGTGTCGGTGATGTCCTGCGTGGTCGCGCCCCAGTGGCAGTACTCGCCCAGGCGGTCGCGGCAGTTGGCGTTGATCTGGTTGACCACCGCGATGATGGGATAGCCGATCTGCTCGGTCTTGGCCTTGAGCTGGTCCCAGTCGATCATGGACAGCTCGCAGTTCCGGACGATCTCGTCGGCGGCTTCCTGGGGGATGATGCCCAGCTCGCCCTGGACCTTGGCCAGCGCGCGTTCGATGTCCAGGTACTTGGCGGTGCGGTTCTCGTCCGACCAGACCTGGCGCATGCGCGCATCGCTGAAGATGTCGCCGAAGATACGTGAGTCGATGATGGTGGCAGCCATGGTGTTCCTCAGAAATGAAGTGGTGTTTTCAGTGTGTCGATTCGGCCAGGGCCAGGATTCGTTGGGCACGCAGTGCCACCGGTTTGTCGACCATGCGCCCGTCCACCTGGATCGCGCCCTGGTCTGACGCCGACCTCCACGCGCTGTCCACCCGTCTGGCCCATGCAAGGGTCTGCTCATCGGGGCGAATGGCCTCCCTCACGGCAGCGACCTGCAAGGGGTGGACGCACAGCTTGGCCCCGAAGCCCAGCATGCGCGCATGCTGGAGGTCGGCCTGTACGCGTCCTGCGTCGATCTCGGTCGTCACGCCGGCCACTGGCGAGGGCAGGTCGGCTGCGCGCGACGCCATTGCCAAACTCACCGCAGCCATGTCAATGGCCAGCCCGGTTCCGGGCAGGTCCAGGTCCAGTTGGTAGTCGACGGCACCAAAGGCCAGACGGGAGACGCCCTCAGCAGAACACAGGGCCGACAGCGCCAGCACGCCGCGCACCGTTTCCACCAAGGGCATGACACGGGCATGCGCTGACAAGTGGCCCCGCAGCCTGCCGATTTGCTCTGCGGTCTCGGCCTTGGCCAGCATGACCTCGTCCAGGGGCTTGCCGACGAGCCAATCCAGGTCATCGACGTGCCAGGGGCTGAAAGCATCATTGATGCGCACCATCACCCGGGCGCACTCTTGGGGCGACAACTGGACCAGCCACGCGCCCAGGGCACGCCTGGCCATGGCCTTGTCTGCAGGCGCCACCGCGTCTTCCAGGTCGACGATGACCCGGTCTGCACCACTGGCCAGCGCTTTGGCAAACCGCTCGGGGCGGTTGCCAGGCACAAACAGGTAGGTGACCGGGATCACACCGCCCCCGCTCCACGCAAGGCCTGGATCTGCGCGGCGCCGTAGCCGAGACGGTTCAGGATGCTGTCGGTGTGCTGACCCAGTGCGGGCACGGCGTCCATGCGCGGGGCACCCTGACTCCAGGAACCCGGGGGCAACAGGGCCGGGACCGAACCGACCGAGGTGTCCACCTGGGTCCAGCGCTGGCGCGCCTGCAACTGCGGGTGTGCCCAGACCTCGGCCATGGTGTTGACCTGGGCGTTGGCGATCTGTGCCGTTTCCAGGCGCTGCACCACCTCGGCAGCGGTGAGCGCCGCAAAGGCGTTCACGATGATGTCGTAGAGCGCTGCACGCGCGGCCACGCGCAGCGGGTTGCTGGCGAAGCGCTCGTCGGCGGCCAGCGCGGGCTGCAGCAGCACCTGTTCGCAAAAGGCCTTCCACTCGCGTTCGTTCTGCAGGCCCAGCATCACGGTCTTGCCGTCGCCGGCGGGGAAGGGGCCGTACGGGTAGATGGTGGCGTGGCTGGCGCCGGTGCGCTTGGGCGGCGCCGCGCCGTCGATGCTGTAGTACAGCGGGTAGCCCATCCATTCCGTCAGCGACTCCAGCATCGAAATATCGATGTGCTGGCCTTCACCCGTCTTCTGGCGGTGCAGCAGCGCGGCGAGGATGTTGGTGTAGGCGTACATGCCGGCGGCGATGTCGGCGATGGACGGCCCGGCCTTGGACGGCGTCTCGTCGGTGCCGGTCACCGAGACGAACCCCGCCTCGCTCTGGATCAGCAGGTCGTAGGCCTTCTTGTCGCGGTA
>SBFU01000036.1 GCA_006227785.1 Burkholderiales bacterium | reverse complement strand
GGCCAACCCGCCCCGGCCCGAGGTCCACCCGGGCAAGGGCAGCACCGCCGCGCGCGCCCGTCTGGCCGGCTGGCTGGGGGTTTCCCTCTACCAGCTCGACCGCTTCGATGTCGAGCTGGGCACCACCTTGCACGGCCCGCTGCAGGAAGCCGTCGATGACTACCTGGCACGGCTGACCGATGTGGGCTTCGCCCGCGAGCAGGGCCTGCTGGGCGAACGTCTGCTCACCGAGGCCGGCCTGGGGCAGGTGCGCTACAGCTTCACCCTGATGGAGCGCACACCCCATGGCCACCAGGTGCGGGTGCAGACCGACACCTCGGGCCAGGCGCTGGACATCAACGAAGGCAGCAAGCTGGAGCTGGGCTCCACCGCCAAGCTGCGCGTGCTGGCCACCTACCTGGAGATGGTGGCCGAAGTGCACGCCCGGTTGACCGCCGGCGGGCCCGACGCGTTGCCACAGCAGCCGGAAGGCCGCGACACGCTCACCCGCTGGGCCGTGGACCACCTGGCCAGCACCGATGACCGCAGCCTGGACGCCATGCTGGAAGCCGCACTGGAGCGGCGCTTCTCGGCCGACCCGGACCAGAACTTCTTCACCGGCGGTGGCCTGCACCGTTTCAACAACTTCAACGCCAGCGACGATGCGCGCAGCCCGACCCTGCGCGAAGCGATGCAGGCGTCCATCAACCTGCCCTTTGTGCGCCTGATGCGCGAGGTGGTCAACCACGCCAGCGTGCAGATGCCCGGCGCCAGCGCCCACCTGTTCGACCGCAGCGACGACCCCCAGCGGCAGATGTACCTGGCGCGCTTTGCCGACCGCGAAGGCCAGGTCTTCGTGCGCCGCTTCTGGCGCAAGACCGAAGGCCGCACCGCCGACGAGCTGCGCGCCCAACTGCTCGAAGGTCTGCGCCCGACACCGCAACGGCTGGTGGCGGTGTTCCGCTACCTGGAGCCCGATGTCTCGCTGGCTGGCCTGCAAGGCTTTCTCGGCGCCCGCCTGGGCGATGCCGCCCCCGGACCCGACCAGGTGCAGCGCCTGTACGAGCAACTGGCCCCCGACGCCATGGACCTGACCGACCGCGGCCATGTGGCTGGCGTGCACCCGCTGGAGCTCTGGGTGGTGGCCTACCGCCTGCGCCACCCCGACGCCACCCTGGCCCAGGCGCTGGCCGACAGCGATGCGGTGCGCCAGCAGATCTATGGCTGGCTGTTCAACACCCGCGCCCGCAGCGCACAGGACAGCCGCATCCAGACCATGCTGGAGGTCGAGGCCTTCCTGGACATCCACCAGCGCTGGTTGCGCCACGGCTACCCCTTTGACCAGCTGGTGCCCTCGCTGGCCACCGCGCTGGGCAGCTCAGGCGACCGGCCGGCGGCGCTGGCCGAGCTCATGGGCATCATCGTCAACGACGGTGTGCGCCTGCCCACGCAACGCCTGACCGACCTGCGCTTCGGACGCGACACCCCCTGGGAAACCGCCTTCGCCCAGCCGCAGGGGCAGGCCGAGCGTGTCATGCCGGCCGAGGTGGCGCGCGCCCTGCGCCGTGTGCTGGCCGAGGTGGTGGAGCAGGGCACGGCGCGTCGCCTGTCCGGCAGCTTCCAGACCCTGCAAGGCGAAGACCTGTCGCCCGGCGGCAAGACCGGCACCGGTGACAACCGGGTGGTCGTGCAGGGGAAACCGGTGCTGTCGCTCAACCGCACCGCCACCTTCGCCTTCTACCTGGGCGACCGCTATTTCGGCAGCATCACCGCCTATGTCACCGGCCCCGAGGCGGCCCGCTACCGCTTCACCTCTGGACTGCCGGTGCAGATCCTGCGCTCCATGGGCCCGGTGCTCATGCCCTACCTGGACCCGGCGCTGGGCGCGGGCTGCCCGAACGGGCAGTGAGCTTCGCTTGCCGGGCGCGCCCCGTCATGCCTTGTCCAGACCGCAGCAGGATGAGGTTTTTGTAGATACAATAACCATGAAGATCACGTTTGATCCAGCCAAACGCGAGAAGACGCTGACAGAGCGCGGACTCGACTTTGCCGATGCAGCGCTGGTTTTCTCTGGCGTCACCCTGGAGATCGAAGACCTCCGTCAGGACTACGGTGAGGTGCGCATCATCTGCTACGGCCTCCTTGAAGGCCGAATGGTGGTGGTCGGCTACACCCCGCGTGGCGCGGATCGCCATGTTTTCAGTATGAGGAAAGCCAATGAGCGCGAACAAGCCCGCATCAAGCCGCTCCTTGAAATCTGATCTCAAGCGTGTGGACGCCCACAACATAGGGCCTGATGAGTACGACGAGCTGCCTGAGCTGACCGAAGACATGCTGGTCAGGGCACAGGTCAACAAAGGCGGCCGCCCGGTCTCCCCGAACCCTCGAAAGTTGATCTCGCTGAGGCTGCCCGCTGACGTCATTGAGCGCTGGAAAGCCACTGGTCCGGGTTGGCAAACCCGCATGGCAGAACGACTCAGTCAGGTGCGGTGATGCCAGTGCGTCTGCGTGTACGGTGAAGATGCGACGGTTTGACCTATCGATGAACCGACTGCACTCCGAATGGGCGCGCCTGTTGGCCGTTGACCCGGGCGCCCCCGACGACCTGATCGACCCGCAGGGCCGCACCCGGGCTCTGGTGGTGGGCTGGGGCCACCCGGCCGACTGGTCCACCCTGGTGGCCCTGTGGCAGGTCGTGCAGGCCGAGCTGGACTGGCCCGCGCCGCTGATCGCGGTCGACGGCCATGGGGCTTTTGAGCTCTGGTTCCCGTTGGCCGAACCCGTACCCGTTCAGGCCGCACAGCAAGTGGCCGCCGCCCTGGCCGCGCGCTGGCTACCACGGGCGCCAGCCGAGGCCGTGGCCCGGCGCCTGTCGGTCTGG
>SBFU01000478.1 GCA_006227785.1 Burkholderiales bacterium | reverse complement strand
ACGGTGGTGTTCGCCGGCGAGGAATATGGCACCGGATCCAGCCGCGACTGGGCGGCCAAGGGCACGCAGCTGCTGGGCATCCGCGCGGTGGTGGCGCGCAGCTTCGAGCGCATCCACCGCAGCAACCTGGTGGGCATGGGGGTGCTGCCACTGCAGTTCCGCCCGGGCGACTCGTGGCAGTCGCTTGGCCTGCGTGGCGATGAAACCATCGAGGTGCTGCCCGATCCCGAGCTCACACCGCAGAGTGAGGCGCGGCTGATCGTGACCCGCGGTGACGGCAGTCGGACGGAGGTGCCGCTCATCCTGCGCATTGACACACCGGTCGAGGTGAACTATTACCGTGCAGGGGGAATCCTGCCTTATGTGCTCAGGCAATTGTTGACCGCTTGAGCCGGCGGCCGCATCGCGGCATCATTGTCGACACTGCGCCTCCGCAGGCGCGACAGGAGCTGTGATGCGAAAACCTGTTGTCTACAGCGGCAAGGCCCGAGCCACCGGGCCTGCCACGCCGACGCCACCGGCCGTGGTGGCGCAGCCTGCGGTGAACGGTGCCGAGGTACCTGACGCAGCCGCGGCACGGCCACGCGCCGGATGGCGTCAGGGGTTGGCTCGCGCGGCGGTCGATCCACGGGTGATGTGGTCGGTGATGGGCCTGCTCGCGGTTGGCCTGCTGGCCAGCCAGTGGCTGGTCTCGGGCGGTACGGCACGCGAACTGACCCAGAAGGACATCGATGCCGCGGTGCTGCGCACCCTGACCACCCAGGTCATGCCTTCGCCCGCCGCCAGGGCCGCCGAAGTGGTGCGCCCCGCCGTGGTGCGTGTGATGTCCTATGGCCGCGACGAGAAGGGCGAGGAGGTCGAGCAGGGCGTGGGCACCGGTGTGGTGATTGTCGACAAGGGCATCATCCTGACCAACCTGCATGTGGTGCAGGGCGCGCGCACGCTGAAGGTGACCTTCTCCGACGGGTCCGAGTCGGTGGCCTCGGTGACCGGTGCGCAGCCCGAGAACGACCTGGCCGTGCTGCAGGCCCACACCATTCCGGACGACCTGGTGGCCGCCACCATGCGCTCCACGCAAGACCTGGTGCCCGGCGACCAGGTGGTGGCCGTCGGGTTCCCGTTCGGTATCGGGCCTTCGACCTCGGCAGGGGTCATCTCCGGTCTGGATCGCTCGTTCCGTTCGCCCGAGGGCGAACAGGAGCTCACCAACCTGATCCAGTTCGATGCGGCGGCCAACCCGGGCAACTCGGGCGGCCCCCTGGTCACCATGGATGGCGAGGTGGTCGGCATCGTCACCGGCATCCTCAATCCCACCAGCCACCGCACGTTTGTCGGCATCGGTTTTGCTGTGCCCATTGAAAGCGCGGCCTCGGCGGCCGGCCTGCCGCCGTTCTGAGTCCGTCGTCCGTCCCCGCTTTTTCCTTTCTTCACCAGGAGCCTGCATGGAACCCACCAAAGCCGCCGACACCGCCCAGCTGATGGAGCAGATCCTGTACGAGGTCAAACGGGTGGTGGTCGGCCAGGATCGTTTTCTCGAGCGCGTGATGGTGGCGCTGCTGGCGCAGGGGCACCTGCTGGTCGAGGGCGTGCCCGGGCTGGCCAAGACGCTGACGGTCAAGACGCTGGCCAATGTGGTGCAGGGCCGGTTCAAGCGCATCCAGTTCACGCCCGACCTGGTGCCGGCCGACCTGATCGGCACCCGCATCTACAACCAGAAGACGGGCGATTTCTCGACCTCGCTGGGCCCGGTGTTCGCCAACCTGCTGCTGGCCGACGAGATCAACCGGGCGCCGGCCAAGGTGCAGAGCGCGCTGCTGGAGGTGATGCAGGAGCGCCAGGTGACCATTGCCGGTGAAACCCACAAGGTGCCCGACCCCTTCCTGGTCATGGCGACCCAGAACCCGATCGAGACCGAGGGCACCTACCCGCTGCCCGAGGCCCAGGTCGACCGCTTCATGATGAAGGTGATGGTCGACTACCCGACCGACGAGGAAGAGTACGTCATCGTCGAGCGAGTCACCGGGCCGGCCGTGCAGGTCAATGCGGTGGCCACCACCGAAGAGCTGTCGCAGTTGCAGGCCCTGTGCCGGCAGGTGTATGTGGACCCCTCGCTGGTGCAGTACGCGGTCAAGCTGGTCTCGGCCACGCGCCAGCCCGAGCAGCATGGCCTCAAGGACATGAACCGGCTCATCACCTATGGTGCCAGCCCGCGCGCCACCATCGGCCTGGTCGAAGGGGCCCGCGCGCTGGCCATGCTGCGCGGCCGCAGCTACGCCCTGCCCGAAGACATGGTGGATCTGGTGCCCGATGTGCTGCGCCACCGGGTGGTGCTGTCCTACGAAGGCCTGTCCGAGGGTCTGAGCTCCGAGGCGCTGATCGAGCGCATCATGAAACACCTGCCGGTGCCGGCCAAACCCCTGGAGCCCGAGCGCCGGGCGGCCTGAGCATGCTCAGCCTGTTCAAGAGCCGCAACCCCAAACCGGCCCCGGTCACTCCCATGGTGGGCCCGGCCGGAGAGGCCGACGCCATGCTGCGCCGGCTGGAATGGACCACGCTGCGCCGCCTGGATGGTCTGCTGCAGGGCGACTACCGCACCCTGATGCGCGGCACCGGTCTGGACCTGGCCGACCTGCGCGAATACCAGTTGCACGACGATGTGCGCCACATCGACTGGAACGTGACCGCCCGCATGCAGCAGCCGCATGTGCGCGTGTTCACCGAGGACCGGGAAATGGCGGCCTGGTTTCTGCTCGACCTGAGTCCGTCGGTGGACTTCGGCTCGGGCCGGCAGCGCAAGAGCGAGGTGCTGATGCAGTTTGTGGCGGTGCTGGCGCGCCTGATCGGACGGCATGGCAACCGCGTCGGCGGTCTGCTTTATGGCGCGCCGGGCCTGCCACGGGCGCACAGCATGTTGCCGGCACGCGGTGGACGCAACCAGGTGCTGCGCCTGATGCAGATGATTCGCCTGGCCGGAAATGCCGCCACGAACCAGCGCGACCAGCACAGCGGGCCCACCCGGCTGGATGAGCTGCTGCGCTCGGCCCTGCTCACGGTGCGCCAGCGCAGCACGGTGTTCGTGGTGTCGGACTTCATCAGCGAACCGGGCTGGGAAAAGCCGCTGGGTGAACTGGCCCGGCGCCACGATGTGGTGGCGGTGCGCCTGCTGGATCCGCTGGAGCTGGAGCTGCCCGACCTGGGGCTGGTGCCGATTCGCGATGCCGAGACCGGCGAGCAGCTCATGATCGACACCCACGACCCGGCGTTCCGCTTGCGCTTCGCGCGCGTGGCGGCCCAGCGCGAGGCGCAGCTGCGCGAAGCCCTGGCCCAGGCCGGGGTGGACACGCTGGAGCTGTCGACCGACGACGACCTGGCCGACGCCCTGTGGCGTTTTGTCGGCCTGCGCAAGCAGCGGCAGACCGGTCGGCCCATGGCCGGTGCCGGCCTGCCCGTTCAAGGAGTACAGGCATGACGATGCCGCTGAATTTCCTCTGGCCCCAGTTCCTCTGGCTGCTGTTGCTGGTGCCGTTGGTGGTGCTGGGCTACTGGGCGATCCAGCGCCGCAAGCGCCGCCTCGCCCTGCGGTTCGCCAGCCTGTCCATCGTCAAGGAAGCCATGGGCAAGGGCCCCGGCTGGCGCCGCCATGTGCCGCCGTTGCTGCTGTTGCTGGCCTTCACCGCCATGCTGCTGGCCGCCGCCCGACCGATGGCGGTGGTGACGCTGCCTTCGCAGCAGCAGACCATCATCCTTGCCATGGATGTCTCGGGCAGCATGCGGGCCACCGATGTCGAACCCAACCGCCTGGTGGCGTCGCAGAACGCGGCCAAGGCCTTCATTGCCGAACTGCCGCGCCACGTCAAGGTGGGCATCGTGGCCTTTGCGGGCACCGCCCAGGTGGTGCAGCCGCCCACCATCAACCGTGAAGACCTGGTGGCAGCCATCGACAAGTTCCAGTTGCAGCGGGCCACCGCCATCGGCAGTGCCATTGTGGTGGCGCTGGCCGAGCTGTTCCCGGGCCAGGGCATCGACCTGGCCGCCATGACCTACGGGCGCGCCAACGACCCGTTCTCGCCGCAGGGGCGCCCGATTGATGTGCCGCGTGACCCGCCCAAGGCCTTTGTGCCGGTGGAGCCCGGCTCGTACGGATCGGCGGCGGTCATTCTGCTGTCCGACGGGCAGCGCACCACCGGCGTGGCGCTGGACGAGGCCTCCCAGATGGCGGCCGAGCGCGGTGTGCGGGTCTACACGGTGGGCGTGGGCACCGTCGAGGGCGAGATCATCGGCTTCGAAGGCTGGTCGATGCGGGTGCGGCTCGACGAAGACGGTCTCAAGGGCATCGCGTCGACCACCAAGGGCGAGTATTTCTACGCGGGCACCGCCGAAACGCTCAAGAAGGTCTACGAGTCTCTGAGCACGCGCCTGACGGTGGAAAAGAAGGAAACCGAGATCTCCGGTCTGCTGGCCCTGCTGGCCTCGCTGCTGACCATGCTGGCGGCCGGACTGTCCATGTGGTGGTTCAACCGGGTGGTCTGACGCCGGTGTCCGGCATGACATGCATCAAGGAGGCGGCCTGCCAACTGGGCACAATCTGCGTCCATGACTGAATCGGTTTTGGTGGCGGGTGGTGGCATCGGTGGCCTGGCCGCGGCTTTCGCGCTGGCGCGTGAGGGTGTGCCGGTGACCCTGCTGGAGCAGGCGAAGGCGTTCGGCGAAGTGGGTGCCGGCCTGCAGCTGGGTCCCAACGCGGTGAGGGTGCTGGAAAGCTGGGGCCTGTCGCCCGCGCTGCACGCCTGCGCGGCCTTCCCGGAGGAGATCCGGGCGCGCGACGCCCACAGTGCCCGCCTGCTCGGGCGGTTGCGGCTGGGCCCGATGATCCGTGCGCGCTATGGTGAGCCTTATGCCACTGTGCACCGGGTCGACCTGCACAACCTGCTGCTGGAGGCGGCGCGCACCCAGCCCGGGGTGCAGTTGCGACTGGGCGAGCGGGTCGCCTCTTACGAAGAACAGGTCGATGGCGTGCGCCTGGTGCTGGAGAGCGAAGAGGTCTTGCATGGCCAGGCGCTGCTGGGCTGCGATGGCCTCTGGAGCCGCGTGCGCAGCCAGATGCTGGGCGCGGTGCCGGTCCGCTCCAGCGGGCACCTGGCCTACCGGGGCCTGGTGCCCACCGACGAGCTGCCGGCGGCGCTGGCCAGACCGGTGGTGACCGTGTGGCTCGGGCCGCGGCTGCATGTGGTGCACTACCCGGTGCGCTCGGGCGAATACTTCAATGTGGTGGCGGTGGTCGAAGGGGTGCTGGGGCAGGGGCACGGTGGCGATGTCGGCAGCGATCCCCAGAGCTGGACGCACCAGGCCCATGCGCACGACCTGCGCCGCGCACTGGGACCGGCCTGCGACGACCTGGTGCGCATGATCGAGGCGGTGCCGGAGTGGAAGCTCTGGCCGCTGAATGACCGCCCGCCCGTCTCCGGACCGCACGAGCATGCCCAGGGGCGCGTGGCCCTGCTGGGCGACGCGGCCCACCCGCTGCGGCCCTACCTGGCCCAGGGTGCGGCCATGGCCATCGAGGACGCCTGGACCATCGGACGGCTGGTCGCGGGCAGGCGCGGCGCGGCCCCAGGCGGCATCGGCTGGCAGGGCGTGTTCGAGGCCTATGCCCGCACACGCTGGGCACGCAATGCCCAGGTGCAGCAGCGCTCGGCACGCAACGGCACCATCTTCCACGCCGATGGCCTGTTGCGCCAGGGGCGAAACGTGGCCCTGGCCCTGCTGGGCGAGCGCCTGATGGACAATGCGTGGCTGTACAGCGGGCCACCGGATCCGGTGGCTTCGGCCCTTTGACCCAATGCCGTTCCGAAGCCGGTGCGGCACCACCGGAGATGTCCCGATGGCCCTTGACCCCCGCGTCGACCGACCGAACCTGTCCCGCCGCCAGACCCTGGCATCGGCCCTGGCCCTGGGCGTCGCCAGCCTGGCGCCGCAGGCAGCCCTGGCACAGACGGCCGCCTGGCCAAACCGCCCCATCAAGCTGCTGGCGGGTTTCCCACCCGGATCATCGCCCGACCTGATGGCGCGCCTGCTGGCCGAACCGCTGGCCCAGGCGCTGGGCCAGCCGGTGGTGGTGGAAAATCGGCCCGGTGCGGGCGGCAACATCGCCGCCGATGCGGTGGCCCGTGCCACCGATGACCACACCCTGGGCCTGATGATCAACGGCAACCTGACGATTGCCAAGATCCTCAACCCGGCCACGCCCTACGACCCGCTCACCGACCTGGCCCCGGTGTCGCTGGTGGCGGTGGCGCCGCTGGTGCTGACCGCCTCGCCCACCGTGGGCGCTGACGGCCCCGGTTTTCTGGCAGCTGCACGCCAGGCCGGTGACCGCTGGAACTACGGCACGCCCGGTGTCGGCACCGTGGCCCACATCGGCATGGAACTGCTGAAGTCGCGCGCCGGCATCGCGCCGGTGCACGTGCCGTACCCGGGCAATCCGCAGGTCATCAATGCCATGCTCTCGGGTGAGCTGCAGATGGCCCTGCTGCCGCCGGGCCTGGCCATGCCGCAGGTGCGCGCCGGCAAGCTCAAGGCCATTGGTGTCACCTCGGCCGGCCGCAGCAGCGTCGTGCCTGAGCTGCCCAGCCTGAGCGAGATCGGGGTGCCGCAGCTGCAGCTGGAGATCTGGAACGCCGTGGCAGCGCCCAACAGCCTGCCCAGGGCGCATGTGCAGCGGCTGTCGGCCCTGATCACCGAGATCGTGCGCCGTGAAGACATCCGTCAGAAGATTTTCGCGCAGGGCTGGCAGGTGGCGGGAACATCGCCCGAAGGACTGGCGCGGCGCATGCAAAGCGATGCCCGGGCCATGGCCGAGGTGATTGCCCGCAACAACATCCGTCCCGGCGGCTGAGCCTCAGGCGTCCAGCAGCGCCAGGGCGTCGGCACGCCAGTGGTGCAGGGCTTCATAAAAGCCCTCCCACACACAGCCGTTGCAGCCCCTGCCGCAGCAGGTGGTCGGCTCGGGTGGTGGTCGCCTGAGTGCTTCTTCCAGCTTCAGTCCGCGCTCGCGCCAGGCCCGGCCGCTGAGGTGGGCCACCATGGCACGAGCGGTGGGCAGGTCGGCCAGCGGCACCAGGGCAGGGTCGTGGAGCGTGAATCGGCGCTGCTCCCGGCCCTCGAAGACGCCAGTCTCGCCGAACATGGCCGCCGGCCGGACCCAATGACCGAAGCCGCCATACAGCGCCCGGTACAGCGTCATGCCCTGCAGGGTTTCGCTGCAGCGGACCGTCTCGATCACCTCGTACCAGCCGCCCTTGTAATGGCGGTACAGGCCCGGTGGCGTGGCCACCAGCGGTGGCAGGTCGTGGTCGGTCGGGTTGGGGGTACTCATGGCTTGCGCGCGGTGGAAACCAGCACGTCGCATTCGGCCTCGGACACCACGTGCTTGGTGACGCTGCCCAGCAGCAGCTCCTCGGCCGCTTGCCGGCCGTGCTTGCCAATGACGATCAGATCGCAGCCCCGGTCTCTGGCCTGGGTGAGGATGTGGGCGGGCGCATCGCCTTCGGTCAGGCTGAGTCGATAGCGGTCGGGCGGCAGGTCATGGGTATTCACAAACGCTTCCAACTGCTGTCGGCTGGCTTCACGGGCCGTTTCGCGGTAGTGACCCATGGTGGCGTCGTCCACGCCAGCAAAGCGCAGCTTCTCCTCGAACGGAATGGTGAAGCTGTGCATCAGCACCAGCTCGGCATCGGGTGCCACCTGGCGTGCCAGAACGAGCGCTTGCTCTGACCAGGCCGAAAAGTCCAGCGGAACCAGCACGCGCCGGTAGGCCTGGTGCGGCGGGTGACGAACCACCAGCAAGGGGCAGCTCACTTTGCGCAGCAGCCGCTCGGCCGTGGTGCCCACCAGCAGGTGATGCAAAGGGTTGGTGCCGCGTGCGCCGACCACGAGCAGATCGGCCCCCTGACCGATCACTGCCTCGGCGAGCGAGGCCACCGGGTGCCCTTCAAGCAGCATGGGGTTGACCGGAGCCCCGGTGGACACGTCCAGGCGGCGGGCCTCGGCGTCCAGAGCGCCCATCGCCTGAAGAGCCAGTTTTTCCTGCCACTGGGCACTGTCGCTGAGCCAGGCACGCATTTCCTCCACCCAGTCGCTGCTGAGCACATGTGCCAGACTCAGTCTGGACCGGTGCTGCCCGGCCAGCAGGGCCGCGCGGTCGGTTGCGGTCCC
>SBFU01000037.1 GCA_006227785.1 Burkholderiales bacterium | reverse complement strand
TCATCTGCCCGGGCAATAAGAAACCGCTACCGGTCTTGAGTAACAAAAGGTTTTTTGGAATACTAAGGGCTTCATTGGTCTGGCCGATGCCTTTGGTGCCCCATGTCCCACGCCGTCAACCCCCTGTCTCCGCCCGACGCCGCCGAGGTCCCCTTGTCCTTGCGGGCCCTGATGCAACAGCTCGGCCAGCTTGCGGGCGTCCAGGGTGTCTCGCCGCGTGGGCGGTTTTTTGACGCCTTGCGTGCCATCTGCCTGACGGTCGATCCCGCGCTGTTGTGGCGTTCCCAGGGCGACGGTCTGGCGGGATTTCTCGCTGCCCTCAGCAGCGTGGAAGACCGTGTGCAGGATGGCATGCTGGACGACGAAGCCAGTCTGGACGCGCTGATGGCCGTGCTGGCGGTGCACGGTTACCTGTCTCCGGCTGCCCGTCCCGTGCTGACCGACCGGCTGGCGCGCACCCTGGCGTCCTACCGGTCGACGTTCTGGCAGGAGGATGAAGTCCCGGCCACCGACGCCCCCCCTCCAGCGGGGGTCGAGACCGTGGTCGACTGGAATGCCCTGGGTGTGCGCCTGATGCCATCGTCCAGCGATCGGTCGGCTGCGGCCGATGCCGATGCTGAGGACGAGACCGGCTGGGAAGCCTTCCCCAGCGTGCATCCGGGCGGACCGACCCTGCACTGAAGCGCCCCCGCGGGCGCGGGTGGTCCTGTCGGTCACGTTCAAGTGGACCTGCCAAGGCCGCAGAAGATGGCGTATCGTCGCGCCAATTGCATTTTCTGCGGACCTCCCCATGGCCATCGGTCAATTCGCCTACGCCAACCACAGCACCCGTTTTCTGGCCTGTGAGCCCTTGTCCGGCCAGCCGTTTGCGGTGGCCGGTGTGCCCTACGATGGGGTGGTCACCAACCGGCCCGGGGCGCGCTTCGGGCCGCAGGCGATCCGCAGTGCCAGCCTGATGCTGTGCGACGGCATCCACCCGGTGTTCGACGTCTCGCCGCTGGATCATCTGGGCGATGCGCTGGACCTGCGACTGCCCAACGCCTCACCGCTCGATGAGGTGCGCCGGCACATCGAGGCCCAGGCCGCCGAGCTGATGGCCCGTCACCACTGCGTCTTCCTGGGCGGCGACCATTCGGTCACGCTGTCGCTGCTGCGTGCCGCCCATGCCCGCCACGGCGGCCAGCCACTGGCCCTGGTGCATTTTGATGCCCACTGCGACACCTGGACCGACCATTTCGGGGAGCCGTCGGGCCACGGCACCTGGACCTACGAAGCCTTGCAGGAGGGCCTGGTCAGTGCCGCGCACACGGTGCAGGTGGGCATCCGCTCGGCCGGCGTGCGGGCGGCGCGCGAGTATGTCGCCGACCAGGGTGGCCAGATCTTCACCGCGCGTGCCCTGCGGGGGCTGGACGGTGCCGGCCTGCAGCCGGTGATCGCGGCCATCCGCGAGCGCATCGGCCAGCGGCCCTGCTACCTGAGCCTGGACATCGACTGCCTCGACCCCGCCTTCGCCCCCGGCACCGGCACGCCCGAGCCGGGTGGCATGACCAGCTCGCAGGTGCTGACCTTGCTGGAGGACTTGGCCGACCTGAACTGGATCGGCATGGACTGCGTCGAGGTGGCTCCGGCCTACGACCACGCCGAACTGACCAGCAACGCGGCCGCCAGCTTCGTCTGGACCTACCTGTGCGGCCAGGTGGCGCGCCGCCTGGGCCGGCTGACGGAGGTCTGAAGATGGCCGGCGGTTCCCTGATCGGGTCGGACACCCAGCTCAACCAGCGCAGCTACTACGAGGCCAGCGTTCAGCGGCCGGCGGTCCATCCACCGCTGCAGGGTGCGCACACGGCCGATGTGCTGGTGGTCGGTGGCGGCTTTGCGGGCCTGAGCTCGGCACTGGAGCTGGCGCAACGCGGCTATTCGGTGGTGCTGCTGGAGGCCGACCGCATCGGCTCGGGCGCCTCGGGCCGCAACGGCGGCCAGGCCATTGTCGGCTTCGCCAGTGGCCAGGAACCGTTCGAACAGCAACTGGGCGCTGCCGATGCGCGGCGGGCCTGGGACCTGTCGCTTCAGGGGCTGGATCTGATCCAGCAGCGCATCCGCCAGCACCGGATCGACTGTGACTGGGTGCCGGGCTACCTGTACGTGGCCGACAGCCCGCGCAAGGTGCGCGCCCTGCGCGATGAAGCCGACGGCCTGCAGGCGCTGGGCATACCGTGTGACTGGGCCGAAGGACCGGATGTGCGGCGGCTGATCGACAGCCCGCGGTACCTGGCCGCAGCCTATGAATCGCGCTCGGGGCACCTGCACCCGCTGAAGTACGCGCTGGGCCTGGCCGACGCCGCGCGTGAGGCTGGTGTGCGCATTTTCGAGCGTTCACCGGTGACCGGATTGTCGCGCGGCGCTTCGCTGGTGGCGAGCACGGCACAAGGCCACGTGACGGCGCGGTTCGGCGTGCTGGCCGGCAACTGCATGCTGCCCGAGTACGGACCGAAGGTGGCGCCCGAGATCGCGCCCCGCATCATGCCGGTGGGCACCTACATCCTGGCCACCGCGCCGCTGGACCCGGTGCTGTGCCGCCGCCTCATCCCGTCCAATGCGGCGGCCTGCGACAACAATGTGGTGCTCGACTATTTCCGTTTCAGTGCCGACCACCGCATGCTGTTCGGCGGGCGTGTGAGCTACACCACGCGCACCCCGGCCCGGCTCGAAGCTGTCATGCGCCAGCGCATGGCCGAGGTGTTTCCGTCGCTGGCAGGCGCCCCGGTGGAGCACCTGTGGGGCGGATTCGTCGACATCAGCATGAACCGTTCGCCCGACTTCGGCCGCCTGGGCGACAACCTCTACTACCTGCAGGGCTTCAGCGGGCAT
>SBFU01000444.1 GCA_006227785.1 Burkholderiales bacterium | reverse complement strand
GGCGCGGACCGTGTCCGTGCCCCAGACGGACCCGCCCAGGCCGGCGTCGCTGTGGTTGGCCATGGCAATGGCGTCTTCGATGCGGCTGTAGCGCAGGATGGGCAGCACCGGGCCGAACTGCTCTTCGGTGACCAAAGGGTTGTCGGGTGGAACGTCCGCGATGAGCGTGGCCGCAAAGAACCGCCCACCGAGGCTCTCTCCCCCTACCAGGACCTTGCCCGCGCTTCGGCCGGCTTCGGTCAGCCGCGCCACCTTGTCGTGCTGGGCCAGGGTGGTCAGCGGGCCGAGTGCCACGCCTTCGTGGATGCCATGACCCATGGTCATGCGGCTGGCGACGTCGGTCAGTGACTGGCAAACGGCGTCAAACAGGCTGTCGTGCACGTAGAGCCGCTTGAGCGCCGCACAGGTCTGGCCGGTGTTGATGAAAGCACCCCAGAACAGGCCCTCGGCCATGGCCTGCGGCTGGGCGTCGGGCAGCACGATGCCGGCGTCGTTTCCACCCAGTTCCAGGGTCAGGCGCTTCATCGTCGCTGCAGCGCCCGCCATCACGCGCTCTCCGGTCGCGTTCGACCCGGTGAAGACGATCTTGCGAATGTCGGGATGGCTGGCCATCAGGGCGCCGATGTTCTCGCCACTGTCGTCCGAGGTCACCACATTGAGCACCCCCGGCGGCAGGGCTTCATTCAGGATCTGCACCGCTCGCAGGGTGGAAAGCGGGGTGAATGGCGAAGGCTTGATCACCACCGTGTTGCCTGCCCGCAGCGCCGGCAGGATGTGCCAGATGGCAATCATCAGGGGCCAGTTCCAGGGCGTGATCGACCCGACCACGCCAATGGGCCGGCGGTGCAATTCGACGCGGCCTTCGGCGTTGTCCTGCAGAACCTTGATGGGCAGTTGCAGTGAAGCGGTGTAGCGTGCCCAGCCGACTGCGGCACCCACCTCGAATCTTGAGCCCAGCCCGCCCAGGGGCTTGCCCTGCTCCTGGGTGACCAGTCGGGCCAGCGGCTCCTGGTTGGCCTCGATCAGATCCGCCACTTTCTGGATGGCGGATTGCCGCTGGACGTCTTCCAGGCGAGACCATGCCGGGAAAGCGGCCTTGGCGGCGGCAACGGCAGCGTCGAGGTCGTCGCGGTCGGCATTCGGCGCACGGCCGATCTGCTCGCCGGTGGCCGGATCACAGACGGCAAAGCTGTTGCGGCCGGTATGGGCCCGGCCGCCGATGGTCATGGCGTGGTCATTCATGGTGTGCTGTGGTGGTTCGGGAAATGTGGAAGTCAGATTCGGGTTGGAAACCTTGATCTGGATCATCTCACTTCAATGTTGTCGTGACAACATCAAAGTTGTTCAAACAACTAGGGGTTTGCACTGATGCCTCGGCGCGTCACGACCTGAAGGCGGGCAGAGGCAACCTTGACAAGGTGTTGTCAGGACAACTGCGCGTTTTCCCGCATACTTGGGCTTCCGACCCCATTCACCGCCAAGACGCGCTGCCAGGGTGCGCTGCGAGACATGCCGAAAAAGAAGCCCGACGAGTTGCCCGACGAACTGTTCCTGATCGAGGTCCAAGACCCGTTGTCGGGCGTGACGGTGCCCGCGCTGCGGGCGGACCGCTCGCCCGCCATGCTGCTGTCCTTTGCGGCGAACCACTTCACCGACGCCGCATCGCGCCACTTCAAGGAAGCCTTCGATCTGGGGGCCGTGGACTGGCGCCTGCTGTTCCTGTTTGCACGCGAACCCGGCGGCACCGCGGCGATGGCGGCCCGCACGATCGGCATCGACAAAGGTGCGGTCAGCCGCAGCCTGCAGCGGCTGGAGGCTGAAGGCCTGGTGGTCGCCGGCGACCTGCATGCCAACGGTCGCAGCCGTGGCTGGACGCTGACGGCGCAGGGCCGGCGCATGCACAACCGGCTGCTGAAGATTGCCCTGGCGCGCCAGAAGGACGTGCTGGCAGGCTTCGACGTCAACGAAGTGGAGGCGTTCTGCGCCTTCCTGCTGCGCTTCCAGAGCAACCTGGCGGTGCTCACAGGCAACCGCTGAAGCCCTTACCCCGCTGATCGGGTCTGGCGCTGGATCTCGGCGAGGAGCCAGCGTGCGCCCACGCCCAGCGGCCGCTGCGGATGGTGGATCGCGAACAGGCGCACGGCCCCCGGCAGCACCGCCGGATCTTCAATGGGCAGGCGCACCAGTCGTCCGGCACCCAGGTGTTCTTCCACCAGATGGCGCGGCATGGTGCCCCAGCCGAAACCAGCCAGCAGGAACTCCAGCCGACGCGCGATGTCGACGAAGCGCCATACCCGCGGGCTCACGACGGCGAAGCTGGGCCCGGGGCGTTGCTGCGGATCGGTCAGGATCAGCTGCACGTGCTGGGTCAGCAGGTCACGCGTGATCGGACGCGTTTCAGCGGCCAGCGGGTGTGATGGGGCCACCACCGGCACCATGTCGACCTCGGTCAGCGGCGTGGCCTGGAGATCCTGGACCATGGCCGGCATCAGCGCGCACAAGCCCAGTGTCGCGCTGCCTTCGCGCACGCGGCGCTCTGCCGCACCCAGACCCTCGGTGAACAGGGTCACCGCCAGTTCCGGGTACTGCGCCTGCAAGCCGGCCAGCCCGCGAATGATGGGGGCGGTGGGCACAAAGCTGTCGAGTGCCAGCGCAAGCCCGGGCTCCAGCCCGGCAGATATCGCTTTTGCGGTGCGTTCGAAGGCGTCTGCCTGCCGCAGCACCTGCCGTGCCTGGACCACGAGCGCGCGCCCGGCCTCGGTCAGGCGTGGCGTTCGGCTGCTGCGGTCGAACAGCTGCACGCCTTGCGCTTCTTCCAGGCCCTGTATGGCATGGCTGATGGCCGACTGGACCCGTCTCAATTGCCGTC
>SBFU01000311.1 GCA_006227785.1 Burkholderiales bacterium | reverse complement strand
CTGGCCGACGACCTGCTGGTGGTCATGCGCGTCTACTTCGAAAAGCCGCGCACCACCGTGGGCTGGAAGGGCTACATCAACGACCCGCACCTGGATGGCAGCTTCGCCATCAACGAGGGCCTGGAGCTGGCGCGCCAGCTGCTGCTGGACATCGCCGGCCTGGGACTGCCGGTGGGCACCGAATTCCTGGACCTGCTCTCGCCGCAGTTCATCTCCGACCTGGTCAGCTGGGGCGCCATCGGCGCGCGCACCACCGAAAGCCAGAGTCACCGCCAGCTGGCCTCGGGGCTGTCATGCCCGGTCGGCTTCAAGAACGGCACCGACGGCGGCATCAAGGTGGCCAGCGACGCCATCCTGGCCGCGCAGGCACCGCACGCCTTCATGGGCATGACCAAGATGGGCCAGGTCGCGATCTTCGAGACGCGCGGCAATGCCGACTGTCACGTCATCCTGCGCGGCGGCAAGGCGCCCAACTACAGCGCCGAGGACGTGAACGCCGCCTGCGCGCTGCTCAAGGGCGCCGGACTGCGCGAGCAGGTGATGATCGACCTGTCACACGCCAACAGCAGCAAGCAGCACCGCAAGCAGATCGAGGTCGCCGCCGCGGTGGCCGAGCAGATCGCGGCCGGCGATGCCCGCATCACCGGCGTGATGATCGAAAGCCACCTGAACGAAGGCCGTCAGGACATCGTGCCCGGCCAGCCGCTGCAGCACGGCGTGAGCGTGACCGACGCCTGCATCGGCTGGGACCAGACCGTGCCGGTGCTGCAGGGGCTGGCACAGGCGGTGCGCAGGCGGCGCTAGGGTGACGCCACCGGTGCCCGGTTGGTGGCCGTCGCCAGCAAGGTGGCGCACAGGCTTTCTTCGCCCATGGCATTGACCGCGTAGACATCGGCTGCACAGACCGTGTGCGAGCGTCCGGCCGCAATGACGCGGCCGCGCGCGCGAAGCAAGCGTCCGATGGCCGGCGCCAGCAGCTTGAGCGTGGTGTCGGTGGTCGCATTGGACCAGCCGACAGGCAGGGTGGTGGCCGCCGCCGACACGGCGGCGAAGTCGGCCATGGCAAACACCGGGGTGGCCTGCAGGACGCCGGGCGCAAAGCTGAAGGCGTCGCTGTAGGGCATCTCCCATTCACTCTGGCCCGGCCTGAGGCCCAGGCAGCACAGACCGAGTGTCTGCACCACCGGCATGGCCGCCAGGGCCTGAGTGACCAGCTGCAGCTGGGTGGGGTTGTCCGTGTCCATGTGGTGCTCTCCTGTCCGGGTGGGTCCAATGGGGTCAACGCTTCCTGCCGACCGTGGGCCAGGCCGCAGCGGACCTCGGCCGTTGCCCGGCCCTCGATCTCAGCCAGGCCGCGTGCTCGACGATCCGCCGCCGCTGCTCTTGCAGCCCTGCGATCTGCTGGTCGATGACCTCCTGCATGCGCTCCAGTTCATCGACCATGTCCGAGACCTTCAGCCGTCCGGCGCGGTACGCCGGCAGGTGCGCCGACAGCACCGGCAGCGGCACGCCTACCCGACGGGACATGGCGATGAAGACCGCCTCCCTCAGTTGCCCTGGCGCATAGTCCCGCCAGCCGTTGGGCAGGCGCGCGGGCACCAGCAGGCCCAAGGCTTCATAGTGCCTCAGGGCGTGGACCGACAGCTGGCATCGCTCGGCGAATTCCCGGATCTTCATGATGAGCCACCTTAGCAAGCTTCGCCCTGCACGAAGTTCACCGGCCCGACGCACAGGTGACAATGGACACGGCGGCCAGGCAGGCCGTCGTCAACACAGGCACCAGGTCAGGAAGGATCCATGCCATGCAACTGCCCTGGAGACACGGCACGCCCAGCGTGAACCTCGGACTGCAGGGCGGCGGCGCCCACGGCGCCTTCACCTGGGGCGTGCTGGACGCCCTGCTGGAAGACGGTCGCCTGGCCTTTGACGGGGTCAGTGGCACCAGCGCCGGCGCCATGAACGCGGTGGTGCTGGCCCAGGGCCTGATGAGCGGTGGATGCGAAGGTGCACGCCAGGCGCTGCGCCGCTTCTGGACCGCCGTGGCCGAGAGCCTGCCCTTCGAAGTGGCGCTGCCGGCGGCCGATGGCCAGGGCTTCCGGCTCAACCCGGCGATGCGGCTGGCCCTGCAATGGACCCAGCACCTCGCGCCCGGGCAACTGAACCCCTTTGACATCAACCCGCTGCGCGACATCCTGCAGACGCAGGTCGACTTCGCGGCCCTGCGCAGCCACTCGCCCCTGCGCGTGCATGTTGCGACGACCGAGGCCAACACCGGCCGGCTGCGGCTGTTCAGCGGCGACCAGCTCAGCCTGGAGGCCACGCTCGCCTCGGCCTGCCTGCCCAGCCTGCACCGCAGCGTGCGGATCGATGGCGAACCCCACTGGGATGGTGGCTATGCGGCCAACCCGGCCATCTACCCGCTGCTGCTGGACGGCCCGGTGCGCGACCTGCTGCTGGTGCTGCTGGCCCCCCTGCGGCACGCGGCTACGCCGGAGTCGGCCCAGGACATCCGCCACCGCTCGATGGAGCTCGCCTTCAACGCCACCTTCCTGCGCGAGATGCGCCTGTTCGGCCACCTGCGCGAACGCGCCCGCGCTGTGCCCTGGTGGCGCCGCGGGCCGCTGGAGCGGCGGCTGGCCGGGGCGCGCTTTCATCTGGTCAATGGCGGCCAGGAGCTGCAGGACCTGGGGGAGGGCCTGCAGGCAGCCGCCGGCCTGCGCTACTTCGAGGCGCTGTTCGAGCTGGGCCGAAACCACGGCCAGGCCTGGCTGCAACAGCACCTGCATGCGGTGGGACGGCACGGCACCGTGGAACCGCTGGACCTCTTCGGCTGACCGGCCGGGCCCATCGAAGCGCCTGGACGATACCTC
>SBFU01000218.1 GCA_006227785.1 Burkholderiales bacterium | reverse complement strand
GTCGACATGCCGTAGAACGACAGCGCGACGATCATGAAGCGCATCACCGGGTCGGTGCGCAGCTTGTCCCAGGCACCCGACAGGGTCATGATGCCGTTGATCATGCCGCCCCAGGAGGGCATCAGGAGCAGGATGGAGAAGGCGGCGGCCAGCGACGAGGTCCAGTCCGGCAGCGCGGTCCAGTGCAGGTGATGCGCGCCCACCCACATGTACATGAAACCCAGCGCCCAGAAGTGGACGATGGACAGGCGATAGGAATAGATCGGACGGCCGGCCTGCTTGGGCACGAAGTAATACATCATGCCGAGGAAGGCGGCAGTCAGGAAGAAGCCCACCGCGTTGTGGCCGTACCACCATTGCGTCATCGCATCCTGGGTGCCCGAGAACAGGCTGTACGACTTCATCGAGAAGAGGTCGACCGGCATCGCCAGGTTGTTGAAAGTGTGCAAGAGCGCGGTCGCCAGGATGAAGGCCAGATAGAACCAGTTGGCAACGTAGATATGCGGCTGCTTGCGGCGCATGATGGTGCCGACGAACAGGATCAGGTAGGTCACCCACACGATCTCGATCAGGATGTCGATCGGCCACTCCATCTCGGCATACTCGCGACCCTGCGAATAACCCATGACGTAGCTGATGTTGGCCAGCACGATTACCGCCATCCAGCCCCAGAAGGTGAAGCTCGCCATGCCGTCCGAGATCAGGCGGGTCTGGCAGGTGCGCTGGACGACGTAGTAGGAGGTGGCAAAGAGCGCCGAGCCGCCGAAGCCGAAGATCACCGAGGTGGTGTGGACTGGGCGGAAGCGACCGAAGGAGAAATAGGGGCTGTCGAAATTCAGGAATGGCCAGGCCAGTTCCGAGGCGATCCAGACGCCGGCGAACATGCCGAAGACCGCCCAGATGAGTGCCATGACAGCAAATTTTTTGACGATATCAAAGTTGTACTGCTCCGCACCGGAATATGTGGTGACCGCCATGACCGCTCCTGTTAGACCCGAAAAAGCGCCTGTTGCTGCGCTTTGAACAGCATATGCTTATATTAAAAAGCACGGAATTATAGGGGAGTCCCCCCGTCGACCGCAAGCCGTCTCTTGATCAGGCTGCAGACAGCAGCGTCTTGAGATCGTTCGCGATGGCGTCCGGACTGCTGCCGTAGGGCATCAGCAGCCGCAAACGGCCTTGCGCATCGTAGACATAGGTCCCAGCGCTGTGGTCGATCAAATAGTCATCGTCGGCCTTCACCGAACTTTTTTGATAGACCACTTTGAATTCCTTCGCCAACCGCTCAAGCGACTCGGCGTCCGTATACATGCCGAGGAAGCTCGGATCAAACGCCGGCACGAACTGCCGCAGCAGATCCGGCGTATCCCGCTCGGGGTCGACCGTGACGAAAATGACCTGCACCTTCGACGCCAGCGGGCCCAGCTGCTTCAGCGCCGCGGCGAAATCCGCCAGGGTCGTCGGACAGACGTCAGGGCAGTGCGTATAACCGAAGAACACGGCCACCGCCTTGCCACGGAAATCGGCAAGGCTGCGCGTCGTGCCATGGTGGTCGGTCAGGGTGAAATCGCGGGCGAAGGGCGCGCCGGTAATGTCGGTGGCCTGGAAGCTTTGCGGCGGCGGCGCGGAGGCCGGCTGGCATCCGACGAGCGCCAGCGCGGTCAGCACGGCCGCTGCAGCCTGCTTCAGGCTCACGCCTTCACCTGCTCGAACAGCTGCCCCGGGACGTCGGCGAGCCGATACTTGCCGCTTTCAACCGCGCGCGCCAGTTTGTCCAGCGTCGTTTCCTGCAGCAGGTCGATAATCTTCTTCTTCACCGGGATCCAGCGGAAATGCAAGGGGCAGGCGGTCTCGTCGCTGCATTTCTTCAGGCCCAGCAGGCAGCTCTGGGTAAAGGCGGGGCCCTCGGTCAGCAGCAGGATTTCCATGAGCGTGATCTTTTCCCCGCCGTCGCGCAGGCAGAAGCCGCCTAGGCGGCCGCGGAAGGAGAACAGCAGGTTGCCCTTGGCAAGACTTTGCAGGATTTTCGCCAGGTAAGGCGCCGGCACGCCGAGCTTGGCGGCGATATCCTTGTTGAGGACCGGCGTGGCACCCGGTTGCGTGGCCATGTAGATCAGGGCCTGCACGGCGTACTGGCTGGTTCTGGAAAGGATCATGGCGTGCCCCAGGGCGAATTATGGGGCGTAATATAAAACAATCTAGTCCGAATATCCAGTTAGCCGGCCATTTCCTTATTGGAATCAGCCAACTAGAAACATCAGACCGGTATCCGGTAGTAGTGGTCTACCAGCATCACCGCAAACAGCAGGCTCAGATACCAGATCGAGAAGCGGAAGGTTTCCTTCGCCAGCGCGTCGCTGTAGGCACGATAAAGCCGCCAGCCGTAATGGATGAACCGGCCGCCCAGCAAGGTCGCGCCGACCAGATAGATCCAGCCGCCCATGCCGGTGCCGATCGGCAGCATGGTCACGGCGAACAACAGCAGCGTATAGAGCAGCACGTGCAGGCGCGTATAGGCCTCGCCGTGGGTCACCGGCAGCATCGGCAGCCCGGCCTTGGCGTATTCGTCCTTGCGGTAAAGCGCCAGCGCCCAGAAATGCGGCGGCGTCCACGCGAAGATGATGAGGAAAAGCAGCAGCGCATCGTGATGGATTTCCCCGGTGGCGGCGGCCCAGCCCAGAACTGGCGGCATCGCGCCGGACGCACCGCCGATGACGATGTTCTGCGGCGTCGCCGGCTTCAGCAACGCCGTGTAGATGATCGCATAGCCGACGAAGGTGGCAAGCGTCAGCCACATGGTCAAGGGATTGACGAAGGCGTGCAGCAGATAGAGACCTATGCCGCCGACCACCCCAGAAAACACCAGGGTCTGCGTACTGGTGAGTTCGCCGCGCGGCAGCGGGCGCGCACGCGTGCGGGCCATCACGGCGTCGATCTTCTGTTCGATGAGGCAGTTGAATGCGGCCGCCGCCCCCGCCACCAGCGCAATGCCCAGGGTGCCGGCCCACAGCACGTTCCACGCCGGCCAGCCCGGCACCGCGAGGAACATGCCGATCACCGCGGTGAACACGATCAGGCTGACGACGCGCAGCTTGCACAGCGCCAGGAATTGCTGGCAACGGCAGGCCGCCCCCTCGATCATCACGCTTTGCATGCTCAGGGTCTCCGCACTCGATGGTTGAGCCACACCACGCTGGCGAGCAGGAAGGCCGCGCCAGCATTGTGCGCAACAGCCAGCCCCAGCGGCAGGCTGAACAGCACATTGCTGATGCCGAGCGTGACCTGCACCCCCAGCAGGCCGCCGACCGCCATGCCGAAGCAGACATAGCCCGGCGTGCGCAGCAGGCGGATCGCCAGCCAGCCGACATACAGGAACACGATCAGCGCCATGACACGGTGCACCCAGTGGATCGCGGTCAGTGACGCCATGGTCAGCAGTTCACCGGTGGCGGTCTCACCCAATTCCCGGTGCAGGGTGAAGGCATGCTCGAAATCCATGTCCGCCGGTATCCACTGCCCCTGGCACAGCGGGAAATCGGTGCAGGCGAGCGCAGCATAGTTGGTGCTCACCCAACCGCCCAGTGCGATCTGCGCGCCCACCAGCAGCAACGCGAGGGTAGCGGGCCTGCGCAGGTGCTCGACCCGTGCGTAGTAGGCCTGGCTGGAATGCTTGCGCTCGCGCAGCCACAGCCACAGGAGCAGCGACAGTGTCGCCATGCCGCCGAGCAGATGCGCCGTCACGACGTAGGGCTTCAGCAGCAGGGTCACCGTCCACATCCCCAGAAGCGCCTGAAACACGAGCAGTCCGAGCAGGATAGTCGGCAGCCACGGGCTGCCCGCCGCTTCGCGACGGAGCTTCCACCCGAGTGCGGCGATCGCCAAAATCATGAGACCCAGCGTGCCGGCGAAGTAGCGGTGCACCATCTCCTTCCAGGCCTTGGCGTGCGATACCGGCCCATCCGGGCTGACTGCCAGCTCGGCCTCGATGTGCTCCGCGGCGTGCTTCGGCGTGATCTTGCCGTAGCAACCCGGCCAGTCGGGACAGCCCAGGCCCGCATCCGACAACCGCACGTAGGCGCCGAGGCTGACTACGCCGAAAGTGAGGATGAGAGCGGCCAGGATCAGGGTGCGATAGGCTTTCATGCTTATCCGATCTGCGAAGCTTTGAGCAGGAGTTTGAGGTCTTTCATGATGCCCTTGGGATCGGGCTGCTCCGGAAAGCGCAGCATGAGGTTCCCCAGCGGATCGACCACGAAAATGTGTGCGGCACGGTCACGTGCGGCCGGAAACTGTTCCACGAAAGCCGCGTCCACCGGGCGCCACACATGCAAACCCGGGTGTTCGCCGAGCAGAGCCCCGTCGACTGCGGCAGCGTCGGTCAGCACCCACAGCCGCTCGATGCGTGATTGCTCCTTGCCCTGCGCGATGCGCAGCTGGCGCATCAGATAGAGCTGCTGCGTGCACGTGGCGTCGCACGCAGCCGGACCGACGTGGACCATGATCCATTTGCCCTGCAATGCCTTGAGGTCGAATGCCGTGCCGTCGTGCGCCGCACCGGCCGTGTGCTGCAGCGGCGTCACCGTGATCAGCTCACCGTAGTTGGTGTGACCGGAGGGCCGCCAGCCGAAATACGACAGGTAGGCGGCGGCAACCGGCAGCACGAAGACACCGATCAACAAGAGGAATTTGCTGCGCGAACTCAACTGCATAAAGCGGGACTCAAAGGGTTGTTGTTGTGTCGCCCGGGCGGCGACGTTTTGTGTTCATTATCAACCACAACACGACCAGCGTCGTGGCAAGACTGTACCACTGCAGCGCGTAGCTGACATGGGTGTCGACACCGGTGTCCGGCCGCGGCCAGCGGCGCTGCAGGCCATCGTCTCCGGCGCTGGTCTGCAGCACCAGCACCGGCTGAAGCGCAAGCCCCGTCAGGCGGGCGTAGCGCTCGACGTCGAGGTTCTGCCAGACACGCCCCTGCGGCGCCGCGTCGCCCAGTTCGACATAGCGCGAGTGCGGGTCGATCGCGAGCCCTTCCAAACGGATCGTGCCGGCCGGAACCGGCGGATGCGGCACCTGCGCCCGCGACGGACCGACCGCCACCCAGCCGCGATTCACCAGCAGCGCCTGTGCGGCGCCCTCGATCCTGAATGGTGTCAGCACGTGGTAGCCCGCCACGCCATCGAGTACCCGGTTGTCGAGCAGGATGGTGTGCGCGTCGTCGAACCGCCCTTCCGCTTCCACGCGCCGGTAGAGCACGCTGTCGCGGTCGAGCAAGGCCCGGCCGACGTGGATGGCCGGTTCGCGCATCGCCGTGTCGTAGCGCGCCTGCAGAGCGCGCTTGGTGTCGGCACGGTCGCTTTGCCAGTTGCCGAGCGAGATGGTCAGCACGAGGAAGAACGCCGCCGCCAGCGTCGGCCACAGCGTGGGCTCGAAACGCCATGCGCCGAAGCGCAGCCTCAGCAAGTGCATGCGCCGGGCAATCCCGCTAGACTGGCGTTTTTTCGCGGGAACCCGGCCATGCGCATCCTCGCCCTGATCTTCATCTTCTTCATCCTGTTCAGCCTCGGCAGCGCGCTCTACTACCTCATCAAAGACAAGGGCACGACCGAACGCACCGTCAAGATGCTGACCGTGCGGGTCGCGCTGTCGATCACCCTGTTCCTCATCCTCATGGGCGGATATTACTTCGGATTCATTCCTGCCAACGGACTGCGCTGACCACCCTGTTCTGCACAACAAAAAGCCGCGCAAGACGCGGCTTTTTGTTTGGCCGGGCGACCGACGGTCGCCCAGTGTTCGCGGCTTAAATTAGCCAGTACACCACGACGAACAGGATCACCCACACCACGTCGACGAAGTGCCAGTACCACGAGGCCGCCTCGAAGGCGAAGTGATGGTCCGCGGTGAAGTGGCCCGCGATCGAGCGGAACAGCATCACCGTCAGCATCGTGGCACCGACCAGCACGTGGAAGCCGTGGAAGCCCGTGAGCATGAAGAAGGTTGCGCCATACACCCCCGCGCCGAGCGTGAGGCCGAGATCCTGGTAGGCATGGATGTATTCGTACACCTGCAGGCCCAGGAAGACCGCACCAAGGAGGACGGTCAGAACCAGGCCCCAGATCAGCTGGCCGCGATTGTTCTTCTTCAGCCCCCAGTGCGCCCAGGTCAGGGTCACGCCCGAGGTCAGCAGCAGCAGGGTATTGATCGCCGGGATGCCCCAGGCGCCCATCGGGGTGAAGGCATGCGGGCTCACGCCGGCGAGCGCATTCACACCCTCGGTCAGGCCGGGACCGGCGGTCGGCCAAGTGGCCTGGAAGCCTTCCCACAGCAGCGTGCCCGTCTCGGCGTCGGCAAGCCAGGGCACCGACAGCACCCGGGTGTAGAACAGCGCGCCGAAGAAGGCGGCGAAGAACATCACCTCCGAAAAGATGAACCAGCCCATCGACCAGCGATAGGAAGTATCGACCTGCTTGTTGAAATGGCCCGCTTCGCTGTGGCGCACCACATCGCCGAACCAGCCGAACATCATGAAAAGCAGCACGGCCGTACCGGCCAGCAGCACCCATCCACCATGATCGACATGATTCATCATCATGGTGCCCCCCACTGCCATGAGCAGCAGCGCGATCGAGCCGACGATCGGCCAGATCGAAGGCTGCGGCAGGTAATATTTATCAGTTTGCGCCAGGCTCATCTCATCCCCTCTTTCTTGTTTCGTAGATCGTTCATTTCATGAGCTGCAACACGAAATACACCAATAGCAGCATCGTCAACACAAACACCGCACCACCAACCAGTCCCGCCACGATGACCTGTGCCGGGGTCAGGCTTTGCGCATCGTCGTCGTAGTCGCGGCGCTTGCGCACGCCGAAAAAGCTCCAGAAAACCGCCAGGGCCGCCTTCAGGCCAGCCCCCTTAGCCATGTGGCGCTTCTTTCGTCGCGCCGGTCTGCACCTTTTCGTCAGTATCGAAGAAGGTGTAAGACAGCGTCACGGTATGCACTTCCGGGTCCATTCCGGGATCGAGCACGAACATCACCGGCATGCGGCGGGTTTCGCCTGCCGCAAGGGTTTGCGGCGTGAAGCAGAAGCATTCAATCTTCTTGAAGAACGCGGCGGCACGCGCCGGGCCATAGCTCGGCACCGCCTGCCCCACGATCGCGTGATCGCTGGTATTCGTCACCGTGTATTCCACCTGGACCAGCTGTCCCGGATGGACCTGGATGCTCGGAAACTCCGGCTTGAACTGCCACGGCAATTCGCCGTTGGTGTTCGCGTCGAATTCCAGGCGCACCAGCCGGCTGGTGTCGACCTGGGTATTCTTCGCCAGGCTCTGCTCGCCGCCGGAATTGATGCCGGTCACCTCGCAGATCTTGTAATAGAACGGCACCAGGGCAAAGCCGAACCCGAACATGCCAAGCGTCACCACGACGAACTTGGACAGGGTCTTGGCGTTGCCTCGCATCATGCTATTCCAGCCCGTTGTAGAGCGTGAACAGGAACAGGCTCAACGCGATCGCACCCAGAATCAATGCGGTCAGGATTTTGCCCGTGCGCTTCTCGCCCATTCCGTTCTCGCCCGTCATCACTTCACCACCGGCGCGGTTTCAAAGGTGTGGTACGGCGCCGGCGAAGGCACGGTCCACTCCAGGCCTTCCGCACCTTCCCAGACCTTGTCGGTCGCCTTGGCGCCGCCCTTGATCGCCTTCAGCACCACGACCAGGAAGATCAGCTGGCTGAAGCCGAAGATGAAGGCACCGACCGTGGCGATCTGGTTGTACTCGGTGAACTGCAGCGCGTAGTCCGGAATGCGGCGCGGCATGCCGGCGAGGCCCAGGAAGTGCATCGGGAAAAACACGATGTTCATGCCGATGACCGACAGCCAGAAGTGCCACTTGCCCAGCGTTTCGCTGTACATGTGGCCGGTCCACTTGGGTAGCCAGTAGTAGATGCCGGCGAAGATCGAGAACAATGCACCGGAAACCAGCACGTAGTGGAAGTGCGCCACCACGTAGTAGGTGTCGTGCAGCTGGATGTCGACCGGCGCGATGGCCAGCACCAGGCCGGAGAAGCCGCCGATGGTGAACAGGCAGACGAAGGCGATGGCGAACAGCATCGGCGTTTCGAAGGTCATCGAGCCGCGCCACATCGTCGCCACCCAGTTGAACACCTTCACCCCGGTGGGCACGGCGATCAGCATGGTCGAGAACATGAAGAA
>SBFU01000106.1 GCA_006227785.1 Burkholderiales bacterium | reverse complement strand
CGGGCCAGCTATGCCAACGAGTCCGAACGCATCGTCTCCCAGCTCAAACAGATCGGCGTCACGCGCATTGCCGTGTTCTACCAGGATGACGGTTTCGGCAAGGCGTTGCTCAGCGAAGTCCGTCAATCGATGTCTCAGCAAGGGCTGCCACCGGCGCTCGAAATCAAGGTCGACCCTGCCTCGCCAGACTTTGCGGCTGCGGCCGCGGCCACCGCAGAGGCCGCTCCCCAGGCAGTGATCATGGGCACCGCAGGCCTGACGTTCCCGCGCTATGTGGCGGCTGTACAGGCCACATCGGCCCGCCCGGTCTTCTACGGCTTTTCGGTGGCCAGCCTGGACGGGATCAACCGCGAACTCAAGGACAAGGCCCGCGGCATCGTGCTGGCCCAGATCATGCCCTCGCTGCGCAACACCAGCATCCCGGTGGTGGTCGAGTACCTGAAGCTGCTGAAGGACAAGGATCCGGCCGCCGCGCCGTCAGCCTCGCAGTTTGAGGGCTTCGTCCATGCCCGATTGCTGGTCGAAGGCCTGCAGCGCACCGGTCGGGACCTGAGCACCGAACGCTTCATCTCGACCATGCAGTCGGCCCGCGAGATCGCCTTCGGCCGCTTCACGGCGCGCTATGCGCCGGACTCGCACAACGGCTCAAACTATGTCGAACTGGCCATCATCGACGCCGAGGGCCGCCTGCGCTATTGAAGCCATGGCGGCTTGACCGGCACGCCATGCAGGCCGGTCGAAATCTCGGAGATGGGCTGTAAACCCTGCTGATTTCGACCGCATGTGGCGGCGCAGACCTTCCTAGAATGGATCTCAGGCGGCGATGTTTCGCCCCCATCCGAACTGCGGCCCCGTGCCGAGGAGAATCCATTGAAACGTGTTCTGAATGTCGGCGGCAACAGCAAGGCCATTCCCCTTCCGGCGCCCTACGCCGATTTCGAGCACCTGCTGCTGGACATCGACCCGACCGGGCAGCCGGACATCGTGTGCGACGCGCGCCAGTTGCAGACCCTGGCCACGGACCAGTTCGACGCCATCTACTGCTCGCACAACCTGGAGCACTACTACCACCACGATGTGTCCAAGGTGCTGGCCGGATTCCGGCATGTGCTGAAGCCGGACGGCTTTGCCCACATCCGCGTGCCCGATGTCGGCGCCGTCATGAAAGCCTGCGTCGAGCGTGGCCTGGACATCGAGGACGTGCTGTACCAGTCCTCTCTGGGGCCCATCAGCGTGCTGGATGTTCTGTATGGCTACGGCAAGCAGATCGAGTCCAGCGGCGTGGAGTTTTTCGCCCACAAGACCGGATTCACACAAAAGTCGCTGTCAAGGGCCTTGGTCGCCGCGGGTTTCAACCGCATCTATTGCACGGCCGACAACCTGGAAGTGACCGCCTGGGCGTTCAATGGCACCCCCTCGCCGGAGATCTGCGCCCGCTTCAACCTGGCGGCCTGATTCCCCTGCCGGACACTGGCCAGCGCCAGCAGCCGCGACAGCCGCCTTCCAGGCCTGTCGCGGCTTTTTTCCTGCTCAGCCCCGCAGCGCGATGCGCTCGACGGCGTCGCCGAAGTCCTGCACGAAACGGGGCATGTCGAACACGGGCGAATGCTCGCGGCCATGCGCCAGGCGTTGCTTGAGTTCACCGATGCGCCCGGGTGTGCGCGCGATCTCGATGGCCAGCTCCTCGTACTCGGCCAGCGAATGGGTGACCAGATCAGGCAGGCCCAGGCCCCTGAGCAGGCTGGCTGCCATGCGGGAGGCAAATGCCCGCCCCAGGCGGGTGAGTACCGGCAGGCCCATCCACAAGGCATCGTTGGCGGTGGTGCCGGCGTTGAAGGGAAAGGCATCCAGGAACAGGTCGGCCGCGGTGTAGCGGGCCAGGTACATCTCGGGCGAGACCCGGGGTGCGAAGATCAGGCGGTCCACGTCCACACCCAGCGATCGGGCACGGGCTGTCATGTTCGCCTGCGACCACCGGTTGTCCGCCAGCAGCCACAGCACGCTGTCCGGGACCGCCTGCAGGATCCGCATCCAGCTGTCAAACACCTCTTCGGTGAACTTGTAGTTGTTGTTGAAACAGCAGAACACAAAACCTTCGGGTGGCAGGCCGCACTCGGCACGACCGGGCCGTTGGCCCACGGGGCGCTGCCGGTCACTGCACTGGAAGATGTGCGGGAGGTACAGCGGCTTTTCCGTGTAGAAAGGCATCTCCCGGTCCGGAATGAGGTAGCGGTCGGCCACCACATAGTCGATGCAGGGGTGCCCGGTCGGGCCGGGAAAACCCAGGTAGGTCATTTGCACCGGTGCGGGCCGGTGGGCAATGATGTTTGGCCGGGCCCCGGATGTGATGCCTTGCAGATCGACCAACACATCGATCTCGTGCTCCCGGATCAGGCGGGCCGCCTGCTGATCGTCGAGGTCAGCGACCCGGATGTAGTGGTCGAATGCCTTGACGACCCGGTCGCGCAGCGCGGTTCCGTCCTCGCGGCTCCAGCAGAAGCCATAGACATCGAAACGCTCGCGCGGCAGCAATTCCAGCAACTGGACGGTCAGCAACGAGACGGCATGCAGGCAGAAGTCGGAGGAGAGAAAGCCGATGCGCAGCTTGTCATGCCGGTAGCCTTGCTCCGGTGCCAACCGCGGCACACGCAGGTTGACCTTCTCGTTGACAAACCGGGTGGCAGCGGCCAGCTGCAGACCTGTGTCGTCGCTGATGGCCAGCATGGCCAGCGGTGACGCGCCCTTGACCATGTCGCCACGGCTGAGACCGGGCACATGGCCGAAAGCCGGCCATTTGCATTGCTTCTGGCGCAGGTGAACCCAATGCTGGACCACATGGGGTTGGTGCGGGTGGGCCAGCAGGCTGCGGTAGAGCGCGTCTTCGGCGCGGTCGAACTGCCGGAGTTCCTCGAGCACACGGCCCATGCCGTTGAGGATCATGAGGTACAGCTCGCGCTCATGGGTGGGGGTGGCCAGGGGCCGTTCGATCATCGACGCCCAGATCGCCACCGCCTGTTCCCGCCTGCCCTGACGTTCCACCACGGCCCCGAGGTTGAACCAGGCCTGGGCGAGGTCGGGCTTGGCCATGATGGCCGCCCTGTAGGCCTCTTCTGCGTCGGACAGCCTGTTCAACTGCGACTGCAAGACGCCCAGATTGAACAGGACCACCGGCTTGAGTGCCGAGCCGGTGTCCGTCAGCCAGGCCTGATAGGTGGCGATGGCCCCTTCGACATCGCCGCTGGCGGCCATCCGGTCGGCCCGGCCGATCACACGCATCGCGTCCTCCTGCGATGGGTTGGCCTCAGGCGCCCGCGCCCGGTCGGCCAGGGCGAGGTTGCGGTGTTCAGCGTCGGTGTGGTTCATGTGTGGCTTCCCTGGCGGTCCGAGCGCGGGCATGTGCCCGGCTTGGCGCCTTCAAGCCATCATAGGTTGCCGCCCTGGGCCCAAACGGCGGAATTGGCAGGCCAGGACCGGGTACTTCAGGGCACCCGGTCCTTCGGCCTGACGGTCGGCATCAACCCAGTGTGCCGGGCTCCGGCAGGGCTTGAACACCAACGATTTCGACCTCCGGCGGTGGCGGGGGCAGCTCGGCCTGCACCGGCTCGCTCGACAGCTCAAGGCCGGCCGAGTCCATCGGAGCGTCGGCCGGTGCCTGATCGACCGGGTCCGAGGCGGCGTCGGGCGCCGGCAAGCCGTCGTCCGCCAGTTCCGCCGGATCGGCGTTGGCACTGGCCTCCAGCAGACCATCGATGCTGCCTTCGTCCTCTTCCGTGCGGAACCAGACGTCGGCCACCTCCAGGGTCTCCCCGTCGGTCGTCTGGTAGCTGCCTTCCAGACCGACCCAGTTGCCCTCGTTGAGCGAGGACGTGCTGTCCGCCTGCAGGGAGATCGAGGCGACACCGGCCTGCTCCAGCGACAGCAGTTCGTCCGCCTGGCTGATGCCGTCGGCATTGGCGTCCTGCCAGACCAGCAATGAGGCAAAGTCGTCGTCCAGCCCGTCGATCACGCCGTCGGCGTTGCTGTCCAGCTCGGCCAGCGCTTCGAAGCCGTTCTGGGCCCGCTGGCCGTTGGCCAGGCGCGTGGCGTTGCCGAACAGTTCGCCGCCGTCGTTGATCAGTCCGTCGCCGTTGCGGTCCATGGCGAGCAGGCCATCGTCCGGCGCCACCCAACCGGTCTGCACGGTCTGGCCGGTGCCGTTGATGTCGAACTGGACGCCGTCGCGGACATGCACGGTCTCGATGCCATCGCCGTCCAGATCGAGCACCAGGGGAGAGGTCAGCAGAACCCCTTGCTGTTCGGTGGTCATGCTGGCGTACTGGTCCTCGGTGAAGCCGTCGGCCTGGGTCATCGACAGTGCCGCCAGCTGGGTGGTCGACAGCTCGTCAATCTGGGTCTCGGTGAATGCGGCAATCTGCTCCGCCGTCAGCGCACCCATCTGCAAGGTGGTCAGCGCCTGGATCTGGTCGGTGGTCAGCGCCGCAAAGTCGACCGCCTGGATGGCCGCGATCTGGGCCGTTCCCATGGTGGCCAGATCGGCGGCGTCGATGGCGGCCACCTGGTCGCTGGTCAGGGCCACGATCTGCGAAGTGGTCAGCGCCTGCACCTGGCTGGCCGTCAACGCGGCGATCTGGCCGGTGCTCAGGGCCTGCAGGTCCATGGCCTGAATGGCGGCCACCTGGGTGCCACTGAGCGCGGCCAGGTCTTCGGTTTCCATCGCGGCAAACTGTCCGGTGGTCAGGCCGACGACCTGGGCGGTCGTCAGCGAGGCCACCTGGGCCGAGGTCAGGGCCACGATCTGGGCCGTCGACATCGACGCCAGGTCCTCTTCCTGCATGGCCGGCAGCTGGTCCGTGGTCAGGGCCTGCACCTGTGCCGTTGTCAGCGCCGCCACCTGGTCGCCCGTCAGCGCCACGATCTGGCTGGTGGAGAGGGCGGCCACCTGGGCGGTGGTCAGGGCCGCCACCTGGGCGGTGCCGAGCGCGGCCAGATCGTTGTTCTCGATGGCGCGCACCTGATCGGTGGTCAGCGAAGCCAGAACCGTGGTGGTGATGGCGCCCATCTGGGCCTCGCCCATGCCCGCGATCTGCGCCGTCGTCAGGCCGGCGGCCTGGTCGGTGGTCAGCGCGCCCACGTGGGCCAGGGTCAGTGCCGCCACGTCAGCCACATCCATGGCACCGATCTGGGCCGAGGTCAGGGCTGCAAATTGCGGCGCCGTCATGGCGGACACCTGGTCGGTGGTCAGCCCGGGGATGGCACTGGTCGACACCTCGGCCAGGTCGGCCGCCTCGATGGCCGCGAACTGCGTCGCGCTCAGGGCACCGATCTGGGCACTGGTCAGTGCCGCCACCTGGGTGCTGTCGAGGGCGACGATCTGGGCCGTTGTCAACGCCGCCACGTCGTCGGTCTGGATGGCGGCGATCTGCTCGGTGCCCAGCGCAGCCACATCATCGGTGGCCATGGCGGCCCACTGCGTGGTGGTCAAGGCCTGGATCTGGTCGGTGCTGAGGCTGGCGACCTGCTCGGTGGTGAGGGCCACCACCTGGGCGGTGGTCAGCGCGGCCACCATGGCAGGCGCGAAACCGTCCAGCTGCCCGGTGGTCAGCGCGGCCACCTGGGCGGTGGTCAGAGCCGCCACCTGGGCGGTGCCCAGTCCGCCGATGGCGCCCGAGGTGATCGCGGCGAGGTCGGCGGTTTCAATCGCTGCGGCCTGGGCCGTGGTCAGCGCGCCCAGCTGGGCCGATGTCAGGGAAGCGGCCTGGTCGGTGGTCAGCGCAACGATCTGGGCCGTGGTCAGCGATGCGATCTGCTCGCCACTGAACGCCGCAAGCTGGGTGGTCGACATCAGTTCGAAGTCTTCGGTCTGGATGGCGGCCACCTGCGTGCTGGTGAGCGCCTCCACCTGACCGACCGTCAGCTCGGTGATCTGGTCGGTGGTCAGGGCGGCCACCTGCGCCGCGCTCAGATGCACCAGATCGGCGGTCTCGATGGCCTGCAGCTGGTCGGTCGTGAGCGCCGCAATGGCGGCCGTGCTCAGGGCGGGCATCTGCAGCGGGGTCAGCGCCACGATCTGGTCGGTGGTCAGGGCTGCCACCTGGGTGGTGGTGAGTTCCGCCACCTGCTCGGTGGTCAGGGCCGCCACCTGGTCGCTGGTCAGGGCCGCCACCTGCGCCGTGCCCATCTGCACCAGGTCGGCGGTCTCGATGGACCGGATCTGGGACGTGGTCAGGGCCTGCACCTGGGTCGTTGTCAGTGCGGCCACCTGCGCCGTGGACAGCCCGGCCACCTGCTCGTTGGTCAGGTGCTGGACGTCGGCGCCCAGTGCGCGCACCTGGGTGGTGCTCAGCGCAGCCAGGTCGGCCAGCTCCAGGGCCCGGATCTGGTCGCTCACCAGCGCGGAGAGTTGTCCACCCGTCAGCGATGCCACCTGGGCGGTGGTCAGGCCGGCGATCTGGGCCGTGGTCAACGAGGCGATCTGGCTGAAGTTCAGCGCCTGAAGCTGGTCGGAGCTGAGCCCGGCCACATCGGCCACCTCCATGGCCTGCAGTTGCGCGGTCGTCAGGAAGATCATCTGGTCGCCGGTGAGCGCCTGCACCTGGGCCAGCGTCAGCGACGGCATCACATCGACCGGCAAGGCCGCCAGGGCGTCGTAGTTGAGCGACTGGATCTGGGCCGTTCCCAGGGCCGCCACCTGCGTGGCGCTGAGCGCCGCGACCTGGGTGGGCGTGAGCAGCGCCACCTGGGACAGCGACAGGCCGGCGATCTGTCCGGTCTCCAGACCGCGGATCTGGGCCGTGGTCAAAGCCCCGAGCTGGGCCTGGCTGAGCGCCTGGATCTGCGCCGTGCTCAGCTGGGCCAGCACGGATGGGGCGATGTGCACCAGGTCGCCCGTTTCGATGGCCGGGATCTGGTCGGTGGTCAGCGCGGCGATCTGGCTGCCCGTCAGCGCCGCGATCTGCGACGACTCCAGCGCCATGAGCTGGTCGGTGGTCAGGGCGGCGACATCAGCCGTTTCAAGCACCTCGATCTGGTCCACAGACAGGCTGGCGACCTGTTCGGTCGTCAGGGCCCTGATCTGGGCGGTCGTGAATGCCTGCAGCTGGGCGGTGTTCAGCTGGGCGAGGTCGGCGGTCTCGATGGCGGCGACCTGATCGGTGGTCAGTGCAGCCACCTGAGCCGTGCCGAGCGAGCGCACCTGCTCGGTGGTCAGGGCAGCGATCTGCGCGGTGCCCATCGCGGCCAGATCGACCGTTTCCAGGGCGGCCACCTGCTCGCCGGCCAGCGTCTGGATCTGGGCCGTGGTCAGGGAAGCCACCTGCTGGGTGCTCAGCGCGGCCACCTCGGCCGTTCCGAGCGCACGCAGCTGGGCCGACGTGAGCTGGGCGATCTGGCCTGCCGTCAATGCGGCCACCTGGGCCGTGGTCAGCGCATCGATCTGGGCCGTGCCCAGGGTCACCAGGTCGGCGGTCTCGATCGCCGCCACCTGGGCCGTGGTCAGGCTGGCCACCTGGGTGGCATCCAGGGCGCGCAGCTGGTCCGATCCCATGGCCTGGATCTGGGCCGTGCTCAGGGCGGCCAGGTCGGCCGTCTGCAGGGCCGCCACCTGGGCCGTCGTCAATGCCTGGATCTGGGCCGTGGTCAGCGCCAGCGCTTGCGCCGTGGTCAGCGCCTGCACCTGCGACGACGAGAGCCCGACCAGATCGGCGGTCTCGATGGCCACCACCTGATCCGTGGTCAGGGCACCCACCTGCGCGGCGGTGAGCGCCGCCAGCTGCGTGCTGGTCAGATCGGCGATCTGGGTCGTGGTCATGGCCGCCAGGTCGGCGGTCTCGATGGCGATCACCTGATCCGTCGTCAATGCGGCCACCTGGGTGGGCGTGAGCGCACGCAGCTGGTCCGACCCCAATGCCTGCACCTGCGCACTGGTGAGACCGGCGAGGTCGGCCGTCTCGATGGCCGCCACCTGGGACGCGGTCAGCTGGCTGATCTGAGCCGTGCTCAGGGCCGACAGCTGCGCACTGCCCAGCGCCGCGATCTGCGCTGCGTTCATCGCCACCAGATCGGCTGTTTCGATGGCGGCCAGCTGTGCGCCTGTGAGCGCCGCGACCTGCGCGGTCGTCAGGGCCACGATCTGATCCGAGCTCAGCGCCGCAACCTGGGCCGTGGTCAACCCGGCCAGCTCATCGGTCTGGATCGCTGCCACCTGTGCATCGGTCAGCGCTGCCACCTGACCCAGCGTCAACGCAGC
>SBFU01000285.1 GCA_006227785.1 Burkholderiales bacterium | reverse complement strand
ATACCCACAACAAAGGGGCGTGCCCACCCTGGCGGTGCGTCCATGTTGTGAGGAGCTCCCATCGTGTCTGCCTTCGTCGTCTGGATCGCGGCCGTGCTGGCCTTTGCCCTGATCTGGTGGATTTTTCGCAGACGCTCGGCTCCGGCCCGGCCTGCACAGCGCGCAGCCCATGCCGGCTCTCTTGCGACCAGCGTCGCGTCGATCGACGCCCCCATGCAGCGCCGCGGTCCCGACCCGGAACGCCCGCCATCGGTCACCGCCACGGCGGCCTGGCAGCCACCGGCCATGCCCGATCTGCCGGCCGAGCTCGCCGAGCTGAGCTGGCGGCGCGCCAGCGACCTGGACGCCACCCGGCGAGATCAGCTGCTCCAGGCCATCCGGGGTATTCCGAGGCCACCGCGATCGCTGCAGCAGCTGCTGTCGCCGGAGTTTGTCGCCAAGGCCGACTCAGGCCAGCTGGCCGAGCTGGTGATGGCCGAGCCCCTGATTGCCGCCAAGGTGCTCGGCGCGGTGAATTCGCCCCGCTACGGGCTGGACAAACCGATCGCCCACCTGGGACAGGCCGTCACCTTCCTGGGCATGAACACGGTGCGCAGCATCTGTCTGCAGTACATGCTGGCCGAAGCCTTCAAACCGGGCCTGGCGTCGGCGCAGCAGGCATTCGATGCCATCTGGCGCTGGTGCAGCACCGCCAGCGAGCTGGCCGTCAGGCTGGGCAAGGGCATGAACCTGCCCAACCAGGGCGCGCTGTCGACACAGGTGGTGCTGGGTTTCGTGGGTCAACTGGCGGTTGCTTCGCTGATGGAGCCCAAGGCACTGGCCACCTGGATGGCCGCCGACCGGATCGGGCGCACCCGGATGGAGCAGGACACGCTGGGCTTGAGCGCCGGCGAGCTGGGACCGATGCTGCTGAGCACCTGGGCCCTGCCGTCCGACCTGGTGAATGACGTGGGCGAAACGGCCCGTGTGCTGGTGACGCCAGTCGGTCAGACCGACACCACCCGCGCCCCCTGGCTGGGGCTGGCATCGCTGTGCCACCACCTCGGCGAGCACCCGCAGGACGGTCACCTGGCCGAGGTCGGCCACCTGGTCGAACGACTGGCCACTCAGCCGCAGTCCTTCCACCTGGCGACCTACCTTGGGCATCCTGCCCTGGCCCGGCTGCCCGCGGTACTGGCCTCCGGCGAGGTGCAATCCTGCCTGGCGCCCGCTGCTGCGGACGACGCCACCGCTTGACCTGCATCAAGGCGCGCCCGGCGGGTGCGGGTATCCTCCGGCCCCATGGAAAACTCTGCCTCCACCGACGGCGCCGTCGCCTCGCCACAGGGTCTGGACTGGACCGATTCGCTGAACACGGGCGATGCCCGCATGGACGACACGCACCATGAGTTCGTGACCCTGCTCAATGAACTGCTGCAGACGCCGCCCGAACGCCAGCTGCCGCTGTACCGCGCCTTCATCGATCACACGGTGGACCATTTCGCGCAGGAAGAACGCTGGATGGTGGCGACCGGCTTCGCAGCCGACAACTGCCACGCCAGCCACCATGCCACCATCCTGGAGACCATGCGGGCGGTGGTCGAGCACTTCGAGCAGGGCGACACGGACATCATCAACCGCCTGGCCGAGGCCCTGGCCGAGTGGTTTCCGCAGCACGCGGCCAGCATGGACGCCGGCCTGGCCCTGCACCTGAAGGACGTGGGCTTCGATACCCGCACCGAGACGCTGGCCGACCCCGCCAAGGTACGTCCGGCCTCCATGAGCGGCTGCGGCAGCGTCACCTGCAGCTGAGCCGCCGAAGCGGCCGAAAGCTGTGGCACCATGCGCTCCCGAGGGAGCACCGCATGGAACCGCCGTACTACGCCGTCATTTTTTCATCGCAACGCACCGAAGGTGACCAGGGCTACGCGGCCATGGCCGACCAGATGGAGGCCCTGGCCCGCCAGCAGCCGGGATTCCTCGGTGTCCACAGTGCCCGTGGTACCGACGGGTTCGGCATCACGGTGTCGTACTGGACATCCGAAGCCGCCATCGCCGCCTGGAAGGCCCAGGTGGACCACCAGGCTGCCCGCGAACTCGGGCGTGAGCGCTGGTACGCCCAGTTCGATGTGCGGGTGGCGCGGGTGGAACGGGCCTATGGCCATGTGGCCGCAGGCAAGGCCTGTCCGGTCCACCATCGCACGGACAGCACTTTTGACATCCGGACCGACCGGACACTGACCCATCCGCAGGTGCTGGCCTTGCTGAAGGAACACCTGGCCGGCATGCACGCCGATTCACCCCCTGAGAGCGTGCATGCGCTTGACCTGGACGGACTGCGCCGGCCCGAGATCACCTTCCTCACCGCCTGGCGGCGCGCGCCCGACGCCCAGCCGGGGGACGAGGGCGAACTGGTCGCCATGGGCGCCCTGAAGGAACTGACGCCCACCACCGCCAACGAAGGCGGCCACGGCGAACTCAAGTCCATGCGCACCAGTGCGCGCCACCTGCGCCAGGGCGCCGCGCAGGCCATCCTGACCGAGCTGCTGAACCTGGCCCGCCAGCGAGGCTACGCGCGGGTCAGCCTGGAGACCGGCAGCACACCCGCGTTTGAACCGGCACTGGCAATGTACCGGCGGTTCGGGTTTGTGGAATGCGGGCCGTTTGCGGACTACCGGGCCGATCCGTTCAGTCGCTTCATGGCACTGTACTTGGCGTAAACCTGCAGGCGACGGTTCACATACGCCCCCGCAACACCGTCTTCAACACCTTCCCATAGTTGTTCTTCGGCAGCGCCTCGACGAACTCGTAGCGCTTGGGCCGTTTGAAGCGGGCGATCTGGTCCAGGCAGAAGGTGTCGAGCGTCTTCGCGTCCAGCACTGCCCCAGGCTGCGGCACGACAAACGCCACCACAATTTCGCCCCATTCGGTATCGGGCGCGCCGACCACGGCGACTTCGGCCACGCCGGGTGCGTGCAGCAGCACCTCTTCGACCTCGCGCGGGTAGATGTTGCTGCCGCCGCTGATGATCAGGTCCTTGCTGCGGTCCTTGAGGGTGAGGAAGCCGTCGGCGTCGAGCGCGCCCATGTCGCCGGTCCACAGCCAGCCGTCGCGGATGGCGGCCTGGGTGGCCTCGGGGTTGCGCCAGTAGCCGGCCATGACGCTGTCGCCCTTGATCAGCACCTCGCCCACCTCGCCCGCGGGCAGTGATCGCCCGTCGGGCCCCGCCACGCGGATGCGCACGGGGGTCTGTGCCACGCCGACGGAGGCGATGCGTTCTTCGTGCCGCGGGTGCGCGGTGTCGGCCAGGTGAGCGCGGCTGAGGGCGGTGCCGGTCATGGGGCTTTCGCCCTGGCCATAGATCTGCACGAAGCGCGGGCCCATGGTGCGCAACGCGCGGCGGATGTCGGCGGCGTACATGGGCGCGCCGCCGTAGACGATGGTCTTGAAGCTGTGGCTGCACTGCTCGGGCGTGAGGCCCTGCGCCTCGGCTTCGTCGACGATGCGCTTGACGATGGTGGGCGCGGCAAACAGCGCGAGGGGCCCCAGCTGGCGGCCGAGCTCGAACAGCTCGGCGGCGTCGAACCCGCCCGAGGCGGGCACCACGTGCCGCGCGCCGGCCATGAGGTGCGGAATGGCGTAAAGCCCCGCCCCGTGCGACATGGGCGCGGCGTAGACGATGGCGTCCTGCGGGTCCACATGGTCGACGTCGTTGAAGTAGCCCAGGCCCATGGTGAGCAGGTTGCGGTGCGTGATCATCACGCCCTTGGGCCGGCCGGTGGTGCCGCTGGTGTAGAACAGCCAGGCGGTGTCGTCGGGGGCGCGGTCTTCCATCTCGGGCAGGCCCTGGCCTTCGCCGATCCAGGCGTCGCACTCGGCGCTGTCCACATCCATCACGCCATCCAGCCCGGTGAGCTCCCCCGGGTCGGGCACGATGTCCGAGGTGACAAAGGCCCAACGCGCGCCGGCGTTCTCCACGATCCACTGCACTTCCCTGAGGTGCAGCTTGGCGTTGACCGGCACCACCACCAGCCCGGCCCACCAGGCGCCGAACAGCAGTTCCAGGTAGCGCGGGTGGTTGCGCATGAACAGCACGACGCGGTCGCCAGGCTGCAAGCCCGCAGCTCGCAAACGCGCACCAATGCGCGCTGCGCGCTGCGCCCATTGGGTGTGGGTGGCCACGGCCCGGTCACCGCTGAAGATGGCGGGACGGTCCGGGTGCTCGAGCGCCTTGCGCTGCAGAAGGTGGGCGAGGTTCACGGTGGGTCTCCGAAGCGTTTTCCGACACGATACATTCAAGCCATGCGCCCCGATGTCCCGCCCCTGATCGACGCCCTGCTGGACCCGGCCCGCTATCCGCATCCGGTTGACCGGGTGGATCTGCTGCAGACCCATGGCGCCTGGGTGCTGCTGGCCGGCGAGCGGGCGTACAAGATCAAGAAACCGGTGGCCCTGACGTTCATGGACTTCTCGACCCTGGACCGGCGCCGCTCGGCCTGCGCGGCGGAAATGCGGGTCAACGGCCGGTTTGCGCCGGTCGACCAGTCTGCTCGAATTTACCTGGCGGCCCTGCCCATCACCGGGACGCCGCAGACGCCGGTCATCGGTGGCGACCCGTCGCAGGCCATCGAGTGGGCCGTGCAGATGCGCCGTTTTCCCGAGACCGACCGGCTGGACCATGTGGCCGCCAGGGGCGAACTGACCCTGCCCATGTTGCAGGCGCTGGCGCGGCATGTGGCGGACTTCCAGGCCACGGCTGCGGTGGCCGATGCCGACAGCCCCTGGGGCAGACCCGATGACGTGGCCGGTTTTGCGCGGGACAACCTGGGCTCGTTGCGCGAGACGCTGTCCGACACCGAAGACCTGCGCCTGGTTGGTGCCCTGTCTGACTGGACGGAAGCGATGCTCAGGCAACTGGGTCCGACGCTGCAACAGCGCCGCGCCGAAGGCCGGGTCCGCGAGGGTCACGGCGACCTCCACCTGGCCAACCTGCTGCGGCTGGAGGACGGGGTGGTGGCCTTCGACGCCATCGAATTCAACGACGCGCTGCGCTGGATCGACATGGCCAGCGACATCGCCTTCACCTGGATGGATCTTTGGCACATGGGCCAGGTCGGACTGGCCAACGTGCTGCTGAGCGAATGGCTGGACGCCAGCGGCGACGTGAGCGCACCGGTGGTGCTGCCCTTTTTTGCGGTCTACCGTGCCCTGGTGCGGGCCAAGGTGGCGGGCATCCGCTGGCGCCAGCTGGATGCTGGCAGTGACCTGGCCGGCCAGGCGCTGGAAGCGGCCCGGTCCTATCTGAGACTGGCATCCCGCCTGGCCGGGCTGCCGCCCGATGCGCCCACGCCCTGCCTGGTGATCACCCACGGGCTGTCGGGTAGCGGCAAGACCTGGGCATCGACGCGCTGGCTGGCGGCACAGGCGGACGGCCGGGCCATCCGCCTGCGCTCGGACGTGGAGCGCAAGCGACTGCACGGGCTGGCCGCGCTGGCAGCCAGTGGCTCTGGGCTGAACACCGGGCTGTATTCGGCGCAGGCGCACGGTGACACCTACGCCAGCCTGCGCTCGCGCACGGCCGAACTGCTGGGCCAGGGCTGGCGCGTGATGGTCGATGCAGCCTTCTTGCGTCAGCACGAGCGCCAGGCATTCGCCGACCTGGCCCGAACACAGGACGTGCCCTTTGCCATCCTTGCCTGCGAAGCGCCGGTCGAGACCTTGCGCGAGCGCATCCGCGCCCGTCAGGCCGCGGGCAGCGATGCCTCGGAGGCCACGCTGGCGGTGCTCGAGCAGCAGCTGGGCTGGTCCGAACCCCTGACCGACATCGAGCGGGCCTGCACCCTGCCTCAATAAATTTCAATCACCCGAGGCCCGCTTTCACAAGCCATCGACGATGGGCGTGGCTAATATCGTGGCATTCCAGACTTGGCCCCCGGAGACAAAACCCATGACCGTGATCACCAACATCGAAGACCTGCGCATCCTGGCCCAGAAACGCGTGCCGCGCATGTTCTACGACTATGCCGACTCCGGCTCCTGGACCGAGAGCACCTACCGCGCCAACAACGACGACTTCCAGAAGATCAAGCTGCGCCAGCGCGTGGCCGTCAACATGGAGAACCGCTCCACCGCCACCACCATGATTGGCCAGAAGGTGGCCATGCCGGTGGCCATCGCGCCCACCGGCCTGACCGGCATGCAGCATGCCGACGGCGAGATTCTGGCAGCGCGCGCGGCCAAGAAGTTCGGCATCCCCTTCACGCTTTCGACCATGAGCATCTGCTCGATCGAGGACGTGGCGAAACACGCCGGGGAGGGCTTCTGGTTCCAGCTCTACGTGATGAAGGACCGCGGTTTCATCGAGCGCCTGATCGACCGCGCCAAGGCCGCCAACTGCTCGGCCCTGGTGCTGACGCTGGACTTGCAGATCCTGGGCCAGCGCCACAAGGATCTCAAGAACGGCCTGTCGGCGCCGCCCAAGCTGACCATCGCCAACATGATCAACATCGCCACCAAACCGCGCTGGGCGCTGGGCATGCTGGGCACGCCGCGGCGCCAGTTCGGCAACATTGTCGGTCACGTGACCGGCGTGGCCGACATGAGCAGCCTCTCCAGCTGGACGGCACAGCAGTTCGACCCGGCGCTCAACTGGGGCGACGTCGAGTGGATCAAGAACCGCTGGGGTGGCAAACTCATCCTCAAGGGCATCCAGGACGTCGAGGACGCGAAGCTGGCCGTCAAGTCCGGCGCCGATGCGCTGATCGTGTCCAACCATGGTGGCCGGCAGCTGGACGGCGCGCAAAGCAGCATCGAATGCCTGCCCACCATCGTTGACGCCGTGGGTGGCCAGATCGAGATCCACATGGACGGCGGCATCCGCAGCGGCCAGGACGTGCTCAAGGCCCGTGCCCTGGGTGCACAGGGCACCTATATCGGGCGGCCCTTCCTGTACGGCCTGGGCGCCATGGGCGAAGCCGGCGTCACCAAATGCCTGGAGATCCTGCACAAGGAACTGGACCTGACCATGGCCTTCTGCGGTCACACGCAGGTCGACACCGTGGACAAGTCCATCCTGCTGCCGGGCACGTTCCCGGTCGCCGGATGAAGACGCCTGCGGCCTGGATCAGCCCGTCCGGGAGGCCCCCAGTTGCCTGAGGGCGGACGACAGGCATGCCCAGTGATCGGCTTCGGAGGCCAGTCCGGGGGGTACCGTCACGTCCATCCATTCGTGACCCATGGCGCGCGCCTGGGCGGCCAGGACATCCTGCCCTGAATGAGGGTGCCCGAGGCCCAAGATGGGCAAGCGGTGCTGCACCTGCTCGCACACCCCGATGAGCCTGCCCAGCAGCTGGCGGTTGCGCTCGATGTCGTCGTCCAGCCGGATCACCACCGCGCGGTGATCGGGCAGAAAGGCGTGGGCCACGCCCATGGTCAGGCTGTGCCGTGCGTGGGCCACCAGCCGCAGGCCTCCCGGCATGTCGTCGTGGGGCAGGTCCAGGTAGTCGCTGGCCACGTCGGGCACATCGTCGGCTGCCGCCGCAAAACGGCGCGAGACGATCGGTCGCCGGTAGTGCTCAGCCACCCAGCGCAGCAGGTCGAACGAGTGGCGACCGCGTGCCGACAGCAGCATCACGCGCAATCCCGCACCACCTGGCCGGGGCATGTCGGGCTGGGGTGGCGCGCACAGCCAGGCCCAGACCTGGGCCGGCTCTTTTCCAAGCCGGTCGTCATTCAGGGCCTGCGTCATGCGCCTGATGCGGGCCGCCATCACGGCCGGCACCTCGTCGCTCTGCACGATGGCCCCGATCCATGGCATGAACAGGCGGCGGCGCCCGAGGCTGCGGTGCAGCACCCGCAGACCATGGTGACGTGTGTCCGTGGTCACACGTTCCAGCAACCGTTCGACGGCCACGGGCGGACCTTCGGCCCACTGCACGAAGTAGCCGGACTTGTGCAGCAGCGCCACGCGGATGCCGTCCGGACCGTTGTGGCGGCTCGCCTGGTCGCGGATGCGGCGCATCTCGGCCAGAACGGGCCCGTACAGGCGGCTGATGCTGGAGTAGATGACCCTGAGCACCGGCTCTTCAGACGGTGCGCCATGGCCATCGGGGCACTCGCCTGGCGGGCTGTCGTTGGTGTCGGACTCCATGGGAAAATGCAAAACGTGGTGACCGCAACAGGCCGGTCACCGACTGTTGTCTGGACTCCCCAGCCGCCATTGTCGTCGACCGACATGCCCCGGGAGGTCCGTGACATCCACATGGCCAC
>SBFU01000230.1 GCA_006227785.1 Burkholderiales bacterium | reverse complement strand
CCCTGATTGTTCCCGCTTTTTCTGATGGATCGACTGTGAAATTCTCAAACACCCTTCGTGTAGTACGGGATCACCGACCCGCTGTACACGCCAGGTGAAGGGTCACCGTCCCGGCGACTGCAGATGCCATGAACGCATGCGCCAGGCCAGGCGAGACCCCGCGCCCACGACCAGTCCCACCGACCAGAAGACACCGGCCACCCCGACCAGCGCCCCGGCCGAGCCGAACAGCAGCGGCATGAGCACGCTGGATCCATTGATGGCCATGGAGCGCAGGCCCAGGGCCTCACCGTGCCGGTGCCTCGGCGTGATCTGGTGCAGGATGCTCATCACCATCGGCTGCACCGACCCCAGCGCCACGCCCAACAGGATCGACAGCAGACCCATGGCCCAGGCCACCTGCACCAGGGGATAGAGGGCCAACAGCAGTGCGGTGCTCACCATGGCGCTGGCGATGACCGTGGCTTCGTGCAGTCGGGAGGCCAGCCAGGGCATGAGCAGCCGGATGGCGGTGGCCGCCAGGGCGAACGCCCCCAGAATGGAACCAATGGCCGTGGCAGAGAGTCCGCGTTCATGCCCCAGCAGGGGCACCAGAAAGGTGTGCACGTCCCAGCAGGAAGACAACATCCAGTTCATCAGCATCAGGTGGCGAAACGGTCTGTCGCGCAGCAGGCTCCAGGAGGACCCCTTGTCCCCCTGTTCGTCCGTATCCGCGGGTGGATGCTCCGGTACACGACGGACCCACCACCAGGCCAGTGAGGGCAGCAAGGCCAGCAACAGGTAGGCGGCTCGGAATCCACTGGAGTCGATCAGCAGACCTGCCAGAAACGGTCCCAGGAAGTTCGAGATCGAAGGACCGATGGCCACCCAGCTGAAGACCTGGCGCAGCTCGGTGGCGTCCGAGGCGAGGTGCCCGACGTGGCGCTGCAGTGCAATCATGGCCAGACACACGGCCGCGCCGCTGCACAGGGCCGTGATGCACAGTACCAGGAAATGGGGCCATATCACGGCGGACAACCCGCCCACCGTGGCCACCAGGCTCGCGACCACAAATGGCCGAAGCAGTCCATACCGTTGCGTGAATCGGCCCGCCGGCAGGGCCAGCAACACCTGGGCCAGTGCGAACAGGGCCAGCAACACACCAACTGCTGCTGCGCTGAACCCCTCGCGCAAGGCCATCAGGGGCGCCGCCATGCGAAAGCCTGTCATGCAGGCATGGACGCAAATCTGCGCAGCGATCAGCCGCGCCAGCGCGGTTCGGGTGCCGGGCTTCAAGCGGGATCGCGGTCCGAAGATTCAAGCGGCAGCAGGGACTGCGCCTGGTCCTGTGGCAAGGCTTCCACGGTCTTCAGCGCCCGCCCCATGGCCCGGCTTCGGACCTCGGCCGCATCCAGGGTGTTGAGCACGGTCTGGGTCTGGTTCTTGACTTTGGCCAGCACCTCACCGAACTTGCCGAACTCGGTCTTGACCGCGCCCAGCACCTGCCAGACTTCGGAGCTGCGTTTTTCCAGGGCCAGGGTGCGAAAACCCATCTGCAAGGAATTGAGCATGGCCATCAGCGTCGTGGGGCCAGCCAGGGTCACCCGGTGATCGCGCTGCAGAACCTCCATCAGGCCCGGGCGACGCAGCACCTCGGCGTACAGACCCTCGGTCGGCAGGAACAGGATGGCGAAATCGGTGGTATGGGGAGGCTCCAGGTACTTCTCTGCCATGGACCTGGCCTCCAGGCGAATGCGCTGCTCCAGCGCCCGCGCCGCCAGTTCGGCCCCGTCGGCGTCGGCGCGCTGCTGGGCGTCCAGCAAACGCTCATAGTCCTCGTTCGGGAACTTGGCGTCGATGGGCAGCCAGCACGGGGTGCCGTCGTCCCCGCGTCCGGGCAGGCGAATGGCAAAGTCGACCATGTTGCGGCTGCCGGGCCGGGTGGACACCTGCGCCGCGTACTGCTCCGGCGACAGCACCTGCTCCAGCAGGGCACCGAGCTGGGCCTCGCCGAACATGCCCCGTGTCTTGACATTGGTCAGCAGGTGCTTGAGGTCGCCCACGCCCTGGGCCAGGCTGTGCATCTCGCCGAGGCCCTTGTGGACCTGCTCCAGACGCTCCGCCACCTGCTTGAAGCTCTCGCCCAGGCGCGCCTCAAGTGTGGCGTGCAGCTTTTCGTCGACCGTGGCCCTCATTTCGTCGAGCTTGGCGGCGTTGCTGGTCTGCAGTTGGCCAAGCTGGGCCTCCAGGGTGGCGCGCATCTCGGCCAGCCGGCGCTCGTTGCTTTCCATCAGGGCCTTGAGCTGCTGGGTCAGCGTGTCGCCCAGTGTGCCCCGCAATTGCATCAGCTGCTGGGCAAAGGCGTCGATCTGCGCGTTCTGGGTGCGCGTGGTCTCGGCACCCTGGCGCACCAGGGTGTCCTGGAACACCGTCAAGGTCTGCAACAGCTCCTGCCGTCCGCTTCGGGCGTTCTCGCCCACCTCGCGGCGCAGCTCGTTTTCCATGTGCTCCAGGCGCTGGACCCCCTGCTGCCCCTGCTGCTGGAGGGCATCCGACACCTGTTGCAGGCGCAGCCTGGCCTCGGCATCCACCGGTGCGCCGCGCAGTGCCAGCCAAAGCAGCAACAGCAACTGCACAACCGCCAGCGCCAACAAGCCCCAGAACCAGAGCGAATCGGTCACGTCGCAGCCTTGATCACGTCAGGGTTGAGCGGCGTGAGAGCCCGTCCCTCGGTGAGGTAGGCAATCAGGTTGTCGGCCGCCAGCATGGCCATGGCCATGCGGGTGGGCAAGGTGGCACTGGCGATGTGCGGCGTCAGCACCACGTTGGGCACGGTCAGCAGGTCCGGATGCACGCGGGGTTCACCCTCGAAAACGTCCAGCCCGGCGGCCGCAATCCGCCGTTCTCGCAACGCCAATGCCAGCGCCGCATCGTCGACGATGCCGCCACGGGCGATGTTGATCAGCGTCGCCGTGGGCTTCATCTGGGCGATCTCGGCAGCTCCGATGCTGTGGTGGGCCTCAGGCGTGTACGGCAGCACCAGCACCAGATGGTCGGCCTGCGCGAGCAATTCGGGCTTGCTGACGTAACGGGCCCGGCAATCGGACTCGGTGGCTTCGGTCAGCCGCGTCCGGTTGTGGTAGACCACCCGCATGCCAAAGCCGTGTGCACCACGGCGCGCAATGGCCTGACCGATGCGGCCCATGCCCAGAATGCCCAGCGTCGTGCCGTGCACCTCGGCCCCGGCAAACAGGTCCAGCGACCACTGGTTCCAGTGGCCGTCCCGCAGAAAGCGTTCGCTCTCTGTCACCCGCCGGGCGGTCGCCATCAGCAAGGCAAAACCGAAGTCGGCCGTGGTCTCGGTCAGCACGTCGGGCGCGTTGGTGCCCAGCACGCCGGCCGCGCTCATGGCGCTCAGGTCGAAGTTGTTGTAACCCACCGCCAGATTGGCCGCCATGCGCAGGGTCGGGCAGGCCGCCAGCAGCGCGGCATCGATGCGCTCGCCGCCGGTGGTCAGCACCCCGACCTTGCCCTGCAGCCGCTGTACCAGCTCTTCCTGTGACCAGACGACGCCGGCCGGGGTGGTCTCCACCTCAAAATGGGCCTGCAGCCGTGCTTCCACCTCCGGGAAGACGGCCCGTGCGATCAGGATGGCAGGTTTGCTTGCCCCGCTCATGGGCTCAGACCGCCAGCAGCTCGACCTCGAACAGCAATGTCGCGTTCGGCGGGATCACACCACCGGCACCGCGGGCTCCGTAGCCGAGTTCCGGCGGAATCACCAGGCGGCGCGTGCCACCCACGGCCATGCCCTGCACGCCTTCATCCCAGCCCCGGATGACGTGGCCGGCGCCCAGCGGAAACTCGAAAGGCTGGCCGCGATCCTTGCTGGAGTCGAACTTGGCACCTTGCTGGCCATTGTTGAAAAGCCATCCGGTGTAGTGGACCTGCACCGGGCCGCCGGCACGGGCGACCTCGCCTTGTCCGACCACGGTGTCTTCATATTGCAGGCCGCTGGGAGTGGTGATCATGGGTTGTCCTCGGGTCTTGAAAAGGAAACCGGATTATCCCTGCGCCAGCGGCTCTTCGCCGACCGACGCCGAAACAGCCGGCAGCGCCGTTTACACGCGCTTTGCAGACCGCATGGCAGGCGTTGACGCGACGGGGTTGTACTGGAGTCTCCCTCCACCCTCCATCTACCAGGAGACAACACATGGACACGACCAGCCCCTCCATCACCCGCCGCATGGCACTGGGTGCCATTGGCGGCGCCGCCCTGATGACCGCGCTGCCTGCACGCGCACTGGGACAGCTCACCCACGTGCGCGTCATCGACCGCGATCGCCACCAGGTTCTGCCGCTGTACCAGCATCGCGGAGAGCTGTGGCTGCCCGGTGAACCGGGTACCCGCTACGCGCTGGAACTGGTCAACCTCAGCGGGGAACGGCTGCTCAATGTGGTCTCGGTCGACGGCGTCAACGTGATCACGGGCGAGAGTGCCGCGTTTCACCAGTCGGGGTACGTGCTGTCACCCGGCCAGCGCTACGACGTCACCGGCTGGCGAAAGAGCCGGCGCGACGTGGCGGTGTTCCGGTTCACCAGCTTGCCGGATTCATATGCAGCGCGCACCGGGCGTCCACAGGATGTGGGCGTCATCGGTGTGGCCGCATTCCGGGAGCGGCTGTACCGGCCGGCTCCTCAGCCCCCCTGGCAACCCTATGGCGACCTTCCCCCCGCCCAAGGGCGCTCTGCGCCAGGGATCCAGGGCAAATCCATGCCCTGGGGAGGGCCCCAGCTGGGCACCGAGCACGGTGAGCGGGAGCGCGACCGGGTACGTTCCACCGAATTCGAACGCGCCAGCCGGCGCCCCGACGAGGTGGTGCTGATCCGTTACGACAGCCATGCCAATCTGGTGGCCCGGGGCATCATCCCGGCCCCCGTCAGACACCACCGCCGGCCGCACCCGTTTCCGGGGTCACGCCCGGGATTCGCCCCGGACCCGCACGGTTACCCCTACTGAGAAGCGCAGCCCCCCGGGCCGCTTTGTCAGTCGAGCCAGTGGGTGAACGATGCCACCGGCTCGCGCGGGGTGTGAAAACCGTTGACCTTGTCATCGGGGTCGGCGTAGCCCAGCGCCATGCCACAGACCAGCATCTCGTTCTCGCCAGCACCGATGTGCGGCAGGATGATCTTGGCAAAACCGTTCCAGGCGGCCTGTGGGCAGGTGTGCAGCCCGTGCCCGCGTGCCGCCACCATCAGGTTCTGCAGGAACATGCCGTAGTCGACCAGCGAACCCCGGCCCATGACACGGTCAAGCGTGAACATCAGGCCCACGGGCGCATCGAAGAAACGGAAGTTGCGCTGGTGCTGGGCATGCATCCTGTCCTTGTCGCCCTTGCCGATGCCCAGCAGGCCATACAGGCTCCAGCCGTTCTCGCGGCGCCGGTCGATGTACGGACTGACCCACTGGGTCGGGTAGTAGTCGTATTCCTCCCGGTATGTGGCCGCCAGGGACGGGTCTGCGCGCAAGGCGTCGTGGGCGGCACACACCTTCTCCACCAGTTCCGCACGACTCTGCCCTTGCAGAACGTAGACCTTCCAGGGCTGGGTGTTGGTGCCGGATGGCGCCCGGCTGGCCACCTGCAGCAGGTGCTCCAGCGTGGCGCGCGGCACCGGCGTCGGCAGGAAGGCCCTCGCTGACATGCGACTGGTGATGGCGGCATCCACGCTGGCGGCATCAATGCCCTGGGCGGATGTCTCGGGATTCTGGTTCATGCGGTCTCCTGGATATGACGTTTACGTCAACGTCAATTATGACAACACGGCACCCGAGCGGCGGTGCATGTCAGAGCAACTGCAGCAGGGTGGTCTTGAGGGGCGGCGGCAACGCCACCGGGCGCCGGTTCTTGCGGTCGACGTAGACATGGATGAAATGGCCGCAGGCGGCCGACAGGGCTTCACCCTGGGCAAACAAGCCCACCTCATAGCGCACGCTGGAGCCACCCAGGCGAGCGACGCGCAACCCGGCCTCGATGGTCTGGGGAAACGCCAGCGGAGCGAAGTAGTTGCACTGGGTCTCAATGACCAGGCCAATCACGTCACCTCCATGGATGTCCAGCGCACCCTGCTCGATCAGCCACGCGTTCACCGCGGTGTCGAACCAGCTGTAGTAGACGACGTTGTTGACGTGGCCGTACACATCGTTGTCCATCCAGCGCGTGCCAATGGAACGGAACACGCGGTAGTGGTCACGAGGCAGTGCCTGGGGACGGGCGGGCGCAGGGGCATTCATGCGGGCGCATTCTGCCAGCGCGGCACTCAGACCACTGTCGCGGAGATGAAGTCGGACATGCCAGACTGTGCCGCCCAGCGCGCCTGGTACTCCAGTGCAACCCGATAGGTGTTGACCTGGACCTGAACGGTGGTTTCCATGTCGCGGCCGTAGCCGCCGGCCATGGAAAAGCCCACCGGCAGTCGCCGCTGCCAGGCCCAGTCGAACACACGGCGATCGCGGGCCTCCAGGCCGTCGAAGCTCAGCCGCAGGCGCCCCAGACGATCGCCCTCGTGCGGATCGGCACCAGCCAGGTAGATCACCAGCCCGGGTTCGAAGCGCCGGCCCAGCTCGTCCAGCGCCTGTTCCAGGGCGGCCAGGTAGGTGTCGTCATCGCAGCCATCGGGCAACTCGATGTCCAGATCACTGGCCTCCTTGCGGAACGGGAAGTTGCGTGCCCCATGCAGGGACAGGGTGAACACCGTGTCGTCCCTGGCAAAGATGCTGGCCGTGCCATTGCCCTGGTGAACATCGAGGTCGATTACGGCCACGCGCAGGGGTGGCCTTGCCCGGTGGAGCCGGCCATGCTCGGCCTGCATCAGGCGTGCCGCCACGGCCGCGTCATTGAACACACAAAAACCGCTGCCCTTGCCGGCATACGCGTGGTGGGTACCGCCAGCCAGATTGGCCGCCACACCATCACCCGCCATGGCACGGCGCACCGCCTGCACGGTGGCACCGACAGAGCGGCGGGCGCGCTCCGCCATGGCAGGACTCCATGGAAACCCGATCTCGCGCTGCGCCCGCGGATCCAGTGTGCCCTGGGCAATGGCCCGGATGTAGTCGGGCGCGTGGACCAGGGCCAGCTCGCCATCGGACGCCGGCATGGCCTCGCACAGGGTCACTGCGGGCAATTCCTCTCGCAGGCGCTCGCGCAACCGGGCGTACTTGGCCATGGGAAACCGGTGTCCCTCGGGCAGGGGCAATACAAAGTGGTCGGCGTAGTAGGCGTGCACAGGAGGCAATGGATGGCAAGGGCGATGTGGCCCGATTGTGTCGGGCCCATGAAGACGCCGTCGGACACCGGTTTTCTAGAAAATGATCTCTAAATGTTGCGATGCAGCAAAAATGGGCTTGCAAGCGCTCGGGCAAACCCTATAATTCGAACCATGTTGCAGTGCAGCAAAACGAACCAGAACAACAGCGTCCAGACAGCGCGGTGTTCCGAAGCAGCCTTCAACTGAATCTTCTCAACCCCTTGGAGTATGAACATGCTGACCGCTGAACAAATCGTTGCCGCCCAGAAAGCCAACATCGAAACCCTCTTCGGCCTGACCCAGAAAGCCTTCGAAGGCGTGGAAAAACTGGTCGAGCTGAACGTCCAGGCCACCAAGGCCGCACTGGCCGAGTCCGCCAACAACGCCCAGGCCATGATGTCTGTCAAGGACGCCCAGGAACTGCTGACCCTGCAAGCCAGCCTGATGCAGCCCCTGGCTGAAAAGACCGTGGCCTACAGCCGCCACCTGTACGACATCGCTTCGGGCACCTCTGCCGAGTTCGGCAAGGCCGCTGAAGCCCAGGCCAGCGACGCCCAGAAGAAATTCATGGCCGTCGTCGACAACGCCGCCAAGAACGCCCCCGCCGGTTCCGAGACCGCCGTGGCCGTGATGAAGAGCGCCGTCTCCGCCGCCAACAACGCCATGGAATCGGTGCAGAAGGCCGTCAAGCAGGCCACCGAAATGGCTGAAGCCAACTTCAACACCGTGACTTCGCAGGCCGTGGCCGCCACCAAGGCTCCCGCCAAGAAGCGCTGAACTGAACCGGGATCGTGCCTTTGATGGCGGCTTTGACTTCGGTCAAGGCGGACACAATCAAGACAAGGCACGATGGCGCCTGACCTGAGAAGTCGGCGCTGGTTGCCCAGACCGTTTCTTCTGGTTGTCTCCTCGGGTCCTTTTCGAAATCGGATTTCATCGGACCCCTTCAAGCCCCAGCCGCAAGG
>SBFU01000349.1 GCA_006227785.1 Burkholderiales bacterium | reverse complement strand
GCGCTCGGCCTGGGCATGGCCCTGCCCTATCTGGCCGCCAGCTGGTGGCCGGCGGTGGCCCGGCTGCTGCCACGCCCCGGCCCCTGGATGCAAACCTTCCGCCAGTTGATGGCCTTCCCCATGTTCGCCACCGTGGTCTGGCTGCTGTGGGTACTGGGCCAGCAATCGGGGGTGAATGGCGCTGCGGCCCTGCTGATGCTGCTGGTCGTGATGGCGATGCTGGTGTGGGCGCTGGGCCTGCGCCGCCGCGCACGGGTGGTGCTGGCCTCGCTGTCTGCAGCCGGCCTGCTCTGGCTGGGCTGGGCGGTCGGCCCCCAGGTGACGCGGCTGGACGAGGGACAGTCCGGCGGGCCTGTTCCCACCACCGTGGCCGGCATGGCCTGGGAAGCCTGGACACCCGGGCGACAGGCCGAGCTGCTGGCGCAGGGGCGTCCGGTGTTCGTCGACTTCACGGCCGCCTGGTGCGTCACCTGCCAGTACAACAAGCGCACCACGCTGGCCGACACGGCCGTGCTGGACGACCTGGCACAACGGCAGGTCGCCCTCTTGCGCGCCGATTGGACCCGACGCGACCCGGCCATCACCGCCGAACTGGCCCGCCTGGGCCGCAACGGGGTTCCGGTCTATGCGCTCTACAAGAACGGACTGCCGCCCCAGGTGCTGTCCGAGATCATCACCGTGGAGGAGGTTCGCACGGCCCTGGCCCGCCTGTGAGGGTCGGCGCGCCGTTTCTGCCCACCGTTTCCGGAGATCCACCATGCCCATGCAACGCCGTCCGTTCCTGAGCCTGGGGGCCGCCCTGCCCCTGAGCCTGATGCTGCCCAGCCTGTCCCACGCCGCCCGCATCGGGCAGCCGGCGCCCGACTTCACGCTGGAAGACACGGCCGGCCAGCCGCTGCAGTTGTCCGGCCTGAAAGGCAAACCCGTGGTCCTGGAGTGGCTGAACCCCGGCTGTCCGTTTGTGCGCAAGCATTACCAGGGCAACATGCAGTCGCTGCAGGCAGCCTACACCGCCAAAGGCGTGGCCTGGCTGGCCATCAACTCCACCCACGACGGCAGCGTCGACTACCAGGCGCCGCCCCAGCTGGGACGCTGGATGCAAGAGCAGAAGGCCGCCGCCACCGCCACCCTGATGGACGAGGACGGCAAGGTGGGCATGGCCTACGCAGCCCGGGTGACGCCGCACATGTACATCATCGACGCCCGGGGCACGCTGGTGTACGCCGGCGCCATCGACAGCATCCCCTCCGCCCGCGTGGCCGACATCGAACGCGCCACCAACTACGTGCGCCAGGGGCTGGACGAACTGCTGGCTGGCAAGCCGGTGAGCACCCCGACCAGCCAGGCCTATGGCTGCAGCATCAAATACAAGAACGGTTCGGCCTGATGAGACTCTCTGAACCGCCGGTGGCACCGGCACTGACGCACCGCCGACGGATCGTCTCGGTGGGTCTGCTGGTGGCTGCCGGGCTGCTGCCGCCGGTTCTGGGCGGCTGCAGCCGGCAACCCGACCCCCTGCGCGTGGAACTGGACGAAGGCCGCAGGCTGTTCGAGTCCAGACAGGTGATCATGTTCGACATCCGGGAACACGACGAGCACGCCACCGGCGTCGCCAATGGCGCCCGCCTGCTGCCCATGTCGCAACTGCAGCAGCGTCTGGGCGAGATACCGAAAGACCCCGCACAGCCGGTGCTCATCATCTGCAACACCCAGAACCGGTCGAGCAAGGTGGTCGAAGCCATGAAGGAAGCCGGTTGGGACAACGTGCGCTACGTGCACGGCGGCATGAGCGCTTGGGCGAAAAATGGCTGGCCCATGGTTCGGCCCTTCGGTTTGCCGCGCTCCTGATTTTCCGGCCTGCGCTTCTCTGGACCGGAATGACCGATGGAGCGGGGTTCTGGCGGGATAATCCGGGGTGTACATCGCGATTGACACCACCCGGACCACCCCATGCCCTTTGACGCCCTGCAGAACGACACCTTTCTTCGCGCCTGCCTGCGCCAGTCCACCGACCATACCCCGGTCTGGCTGATGCGCCAGGCCGGACGCTATTTGCCCGAGTACTGCGCCACACGCGCCAAAGCGGGTTCGTTCATGGGGCTGGCCACCAATGTGGACTACGCGACCGAGGTGACGCTGCAGCCGCTGGAGCGCTACGCGCTGGACGCGGCCATCCTGTTCTCCGACATCCTGACCGTGCCGGACGCGATGGGCCTGGGCCTGTCGTTCGCACAAGGTGAGGGCCCGAAATTCGCGCGCAACATCCGCACCGAAGCCGACGTGGCCACGCTGGCGGTGCCGGACATGGACAAGCTGCGCTACGTGTTCGACGCCGTCACCAGCATCCGCAAGGCGCTCAACGGCCGCGTGCCGCTGATCGGCTTCTCGGGCAGCCCCTGGACGCTGGCCTGCTACATGGTCGAGGGTGGCGGCTCGGACGACTACCGCGCGGTCAAGAGCCTGATGTACAGCCGCCCGGACCTGATGCACCGCATCCTGGCGATCAACGCGGACGCGGTGGCCACCTACCTGAACGCGCAGATCGACGCTGGCGCGCAGGCGGTGATGGTGTTCGACAGCTGGGGCGGCGTGCTGGCCGACGGCAAATTCCAGGCGTTTTCGCTGGCCTACACGAAGCGCGTGCTGGCGCAGCTCAAGCGCACGGACGCCAGCGGTACGGTGATTCCGCGTATCGTCTTCACCAAAGGCGGCGGCCTGTGGCTGGCCGACATGAAGGAGCTGGACTGCGAGGCCCTGGGCCTGGACTGGACGGTGAACCTGGGTGCGGCACGTGCGCTGGTGGGCGACAGCAAAGCCTTGCAGGGCAACATCGACCCCAACGTGCTGTTCGCGCCACCCGAGGCCATCGATCGCGAGGTGGCGGCCGTGCTGGAGAGCTTCGGCAAACCCCACCAGGGCGCGGGCCAAGGCCCGACGCACATCTTCAACCTGGGCCACGGCATCAGCCAGTTCACGCCGCCCGAGCATGTGAAGGTGCTGGTGGACGCGGTGCACAGCCACTCGCGCCGGCTTCGCGCCGCCTGAGCGGCAGGGCTTTTGGCGCATGCGGCGCGGGGGCCGCATGGGGCAAGCGCCGGCTGCTAGCACAAAATCTGGCCAAAAAAGCACTTGACAAGCTTCACTTATGCACAAAATTCGTGCTGCGACGCAACGCACGGTCTGATGTGTGTGACAGCGTCACCCATCCGTCATGTGAACCGTAAGTCCTTGATTTGATTAGCCTTTGCTTTCTGCTTTTTTTGTGAGCAATTTAAGAAAGCCCTTGATTTTCAAGGCTTCCAGGGCCACCGGGGACAACTATCAACAAAGTTATCCACAGATTCTCTGGACAGCATCGGAAGCAAAATCAAATCAAGCACTTAGCGTAAATTTCGACAGTTGAACCGAAGAAAAGGCGCGCAAGATGAGCTTTTGGCCTACCGTCGCCGTGGCCACACCGGCCCACGGCGGGCTGGCACAGACGCTGAGCTACCGAAGTGAGTCGCCGCTTGCGCCGGGTACCCTGGTGCGCGTTCCGTTGGGTTCACGTGAGGTGCTGGGGGTGGTGTGGACCTGTACCGACGTTCCGCCACAGGACCTGGAGCCGGCCCAGGCCCGGCCCATCGGCGCGGCGCTGGAAGGCCTGGAGCCCCTGAACGGTCGATGGCGCCAGCTGGTCCAGTTTGCCGCGCGCTACTACCAGCGAAGCCTGGGGGAGGTGGCCATGGGGGCTCTGCCACCCGCGTTGCGGGAGCTGGACAACACCCAGTTGCAGCGCCGCCTGCGACGCCTGGCCACCGCACGGGCTGGCACAGGCAATGGGTCTTCCGGCGCACCGACGCCGGTGAATATCCCGATGGTCAGCACGGATCAGGAACGCGCGCTGGCCGCACTGGCCCAGGCGGACCGCCCGGTGCTGCTGTTCGGGGCCACCGGCAGCGGCAAGACCGAGGTCTACCTTCGCGCCACCGAACAGGCCCTGGCCGCCGACGCCAAGGCGCAGGTGCTGGTGATGGTGCCGGAGATCAACCTCACCCCCCAGCTGGAAGCCCGCTTCCGTGAACGCTTCGAGGCCGGCTTCGGCGCCGGGGCCCTGGTCTGCCTGCACAGCGGCATGACCCCACCCCAACGGCTGCAGGCCTGGCTGGCCGCACACGCGGGGCATGCGCGCATCGTGCTGGGCACCCGGATGGCCATCTTTGCCAGTCTGCCCGGGCTGCGCCTGATCGTGGTGGACGAGGAACACGACCCGAGCTACAAAAGCCAGGAAGGGGCCCGTTATTCGGCACGCGACCTGGCCGTGTACCGGGCCCGGCTGGAGACCGATGCGTCAGCCCGCTGCCAGGTTCTGCTGGGCTCCGCCACCCCGTCCTTGGAGAGCTGGCACGCCGCAGCACAAGGCCGCTACCAGCGTGTCGACATGCCGGGCCGTATCGGCGGCGGCGAGCTGCCCCGGCTGCGGCTGGTCGACATGAACCACCAGCCCAAGGGAGCCTTGCTGGCGCCTGCGCTGCTGGCGGCCATGCAGACGCGCATCGGGCGCGGCGAACAGTGCCTGGTGCTGCTCAACCGCCGCGGCTACGCCCCCGTGCTGTCCTGCGGCGCCTGCGACTGGAAGAGCAGCTGCCCGCATTGCAGTGCCTACCGGGTGTTCCACAAGATCGACCGCACGCTGCGCTGCCACCATTGCGGCTTCACCCAGCGTGTGCCGCGCGCCTGCCCGGACTGCGGCAACCTGGACATCGTTCCCGTCGGGCGCGGCACCGAGCAACTGGAAGAGCAACTGGGCGCCCTGCTGGCCGACGTGCGGCGACCGGACGGGTCGCCGGTGCGCGTGGCCCGCATGGACGCCGACACGACCCGTGCCAAGGGGAGTCTGGAAGCCCAGCTGGACGCCCTCCACGCCGGCGAAGTGGACGTGCTGGTGGGCACGCAGATGGTGGCCAAAGGGCACGACTTCCGGCGCATCACCCTGGTGGCCAGCGTCAACGCCGATGCGGCCCTGTTTGCCTCGGACCACCGGGCACCCGAACGGCTGTTTGCCCTGCTCATGCAGGCCGCCGGCCGGGCCGGTCGCGACGCGCGGCACAGCAGCGCCAGCGAGATGTGGGTCCAGACCTGGCACCCGCAGCATCCGCTGTTCGATGCGCTGGCCCGCCACGACTACCCGGGTTTTGCGACCGCGCAGCTGGCCGATCGGCAAGCGGCGGCCATGCCGCCGTTCGGCTTCCAGGCGCTGCTGCGCGCCGATGCGCGCAGCCAGCAGGCAGCCCAGGCCTTTCTCAATGGTGCGGCCGCCGCGGCCGCAGGATTGCCTGGCAGCGACCAGGTCACCCTGTACCCGGCCGTGCCACTGAACATCCAGCGGGTGGCCAACGTGGAGCGGGCGCAACTGCTGCTCGAGTCGGACTCGCGCCCGGCGTTGCAAAGCTTCCTGGCCGCCTGGCAACCGGTTCTGCTGCAGGCGCGCAGCCTGCCCGAGGCGCGCGGGTTGATCCGATTTGCGGTCGACGTCGATCCGCTGACCGTCTGACCCTGCGCGCGCCGTGCCGCGTCAGCCGGGCACCGTGGTCGCGGCCACCAGGGCCTCCACCGTGGTGACCAGGTCGCGGATCTTGAACGGCTTGAGCAGCAGGCGCCGGATGCGCAAGGGCTTGAGCCGGGCGGCGGTGGCTGCGTCAATGCCGGTCGCGGTCAGGGCCACCGGCATGTCGGCCTGGCAGGCGTACTCGCCTTGGCGCAACCGGTCCAGCACGTCAAGGGCGCCGTCGCAGTCCGTCAGCGACAGGATGCAGGCGCTCAGCGAATCGTCGGCCAGGGCCTTGGGCACCAGCTCACAGTTGACCGCCTGCACCACTTCGGCCAGGCCCAGATCGCGGCACACCGACGCAACGGTGCCCCTGACCAGGCCGTCGGGTTCGACCAACAGGATGCGCGGCAAGCCGCTGGACGGGGTCATGCTGGCCATGTCGTCGCCTCCTGGCGGAGCATTTCCTCCACCACCAGATCGCGCAGCGAGCACAGGATGGACAGGTCCACCGGATCCATCTCGCGAGGTCGGGTGTCCATCACACAAAGGGTGCCCAGCGACGCGCCATAGGGCATGCGCAGCACCGCGCCGGCGTAGAACCGGATCCACGGCTTGTTGACCACCAGCGGGTTGTCGTGGAAGCGTTCGTCCTTGAGGGCATCCGGCACCACCAGCAGGTTGCGCTCCAGAATGGCGTGGCCACAGAAGGAGATGTCCCTCGGTGTTTCGGCGGCATCGATGCCGAAATTGGACTTGAACCACTGGCGGTCCCGGTCCACCAGAGACACCAGCGCCATGGGCATGTCGAATTCCCGCATGGCAAATTGCGTGATGCGGTCAAACCGTTCTTCGGCGGGCGTGTCGAGGATCAGCAGCTTGCGCAGCGCCTTCAGGCGCTGGCTGTCGTACTCGGGAATGGGTGCCAGGATCATGTGTTCGCTCCCAGGGCGGACAGTTACCCTTTTGCGCTTTCTTTCGCCCGCCCTGACCCAAACTTGAGCACCTTCAGCGATCTTTCGTCCTAACGGCCCCCGACCCCGACCGACGGCCGCGTCACCAGGCTTTCACACATCTGCGCCATCATGCGCTTGTGCCCAGGGTCCCAGCGTCAAGGGACCGCACACCGCGACCACCCCAGGGTGGTCGTTCCATTTCAGGCGCCGACCCTTGAGGCGCCTCACAGAAAAAGCCCCCGGGTCCAGTCCGGACACCGGGGGCAGAGGCAGGACACCTGCCTGATCAACGCTTTATTGCTTCAGGTCGAAGCGGCCCAGGTTCATCACCTTGTTCCAGGCGGCCACAAAGTCCCGCACGAACTTGCCGCCGTTGTCGCTCTGCGCATAGACCTCGGCAATCGCCCGCAGCTGCGAGTTGGAACCGAAGGCCAGGTCCACGCGGGTGGCGGTCCATTTCACGGCACCGGTCTTGCGGTCACGGCCCTCGTAGGCGTTGTCACCCGACGGCTTCCAGGCGGTGGACATGTCCACCAGGTTGACGAAGAAATCGTTCGTCAGCTGCCCCGGGCGCTGGGTGAACACACCATGTTTCGAGCCACCGTGGTTGGCGCCGAGCACACGCAGGCCACCGACCAGCACCGTCATCTCCGGCGCCGACAGGGTGAGCAGTTGGGCCTTGTCCAGCAGCATCTCTTCGGGCGACACACTGAACGCCTTCTTGCGGTAGTTGCGGAAACCGTCCGCCACCGGCTCCAGCACCGCGAAGGACTCGGCGTCGGTCTGCTCGGCGGTCGCGTCGGTGCGGCCCGGGGTGAACGGCACCTCCACCGACTGGCCGGCGGCCTTCGCGGCGGCCTCGACCCCGGCGTTGCCGGCCAGCACGATCAGGTCGGCCAGCGAAACCTTCTTGCCGTCCGGCGCGCTGGCGTTGAAGCCGCGCTGGATCTCCTCCAGCACCGCCAGCACCTTGGCCAGATGGGCCGGCTGGTTGGCCTCCCAGTCCTTCTGCGGCGCCAGGCGGATGCGGGCACCGTTGGCACCGCCGCGCATGTCGGAGCCGCGGTAGGTCGAGGCCGAGGCCCAGGCGGTGGTCACCAGCTCGCTCACCGAGAGCCCGCTGGCGAGCACGCGGGTCTTGAGTTCCTTGGCGTCGGCGGCGTTGATCAGCGGGTGGTCAACGGCGGGCACCGGGTCCTGCCAGATCAGCTCTTCGGCCGGCACTTCCGGGCCCAGGTAACGGACCCGGGGGCCCATGTCGCGGTGCGTCAGCTTGAACCAGGCGCGGGCGTAGGCATCGGCAAACTCGTCGGGGTTGGCCTGGAAGTGGCGCGAGATCTTCTCGTACGCCGGGTCGAAGCGCAGCGACAGGTCGGCCGTGGTCATGTGCGGCGGGTGCTTCTTGCCCGGGTCATGGGCGTCAGGGATCATGTCCTCGGGGTCGACGTTCTGGGCCTCCCACTGGATGGCGCCGGCCGCGGTGGTCATCTGCTTCCATTCGTACTTGAACAGCACCTTGAAGTAGCCCATGTCCCACTTCGTGGGGTTGGGTTTCCAGGCGCCTTCAAAGCCGCTGGTGGTGGTGTCGCCACCCTTGCCGCTGCCGTGCCGGTTGATCCAGCCAAAGCCCATTTCCTCAATCGGCGCGCCTTCGGGCTCGGGGCCGACCAGCTCCGCCGGGCCGGCGCCGTGCATCTTGCCGAAGGTGTGGCCGCCGGCCACCAGGGCCACGGTCTCGTAGTCGTTCATCGCCATGCGGGCGAAGGTCTCGCGCA
>SBFU01000506.1 GCA_006227785.1 Burkholderiales bacterium | reverse complement strand
GGCTTCTACCTGCCCGAGGGATTCAAGGACATCGCTCCCTACATCGTCGTGCTGATCATGCTGGTGCTCAAGCCGAACGGGCTGTTCGGCGAGCAGCTGCGCAAGAAGGTCTGACACCGGAACCGTACCCATGCGATTTATCTTCAAGACCGACTACGACCAGGACATCCGGCTGGCCAAGCACGGCGGCCATGTTTTCTGGTATTCGCTGCTGGGCCTGTTTCTGCTGGTGGCACCCTGGGTGATCGACGAGTACTGGCTGGCCCAGCTGACCTTTGTCCTGATCTATTCCATTGTGGGGCTGGGGCTGATGCTGCTGGCCGGCTTCACGGGCCTGTTCTCGCTCGGACACGCCGCTTTCCTGGGCGTGGGTGCCTACACACAGGCGGTGATGGTCAATGCCGGCATTCCTTTTCCCATCGCACTGGCCTGCGCGGGTTTGCTGGCCGCCTCGGTGGGCGTGATCGTGGGCCTGCCGGCCCTTCGGGTCAAGGGCATTTACCTGGGCATGGCCACCCTGGCCTTCGGTTTCATCGTCGAGGAGGGCATGGCCCGCTGGGAAAGTGTGACCGGCGGCAATGCCGGCCTGATGGTGGCTTACCCCAAACTGTTCGGCTGGGAGCTCGACTCGTCGAGCGAGTTCTACTTCCTGTGCCTGGTGGTGACGGTGGCGGCCACCCTGTTCATCATCAACCTGCTGCGCTCGTCCACCGGGCGGGCCTTCGTGGCCATCCGCGACTCCGAGATTTCGGCCCAGAGCATGGGTATCCACCTGGCGCGCTACAAGACGCTGAGCTTCGCCATCTCGGCGGCACTGGCCGGTGTGGGTGGCGCGCTGTACGCGCACAAGATCATGTTCCTGTCGCCGGAGCAGTTCAACCTGCTGCAGTCGATCGACCTGCTGCTGATGATCGTGATCGGAGGTCTCGGGTCGATCCATGGCGCCTTCCTGGGCGCGATCTTCATCATCGTGATGCCGCAGCTCATCTCGATCGGCAAGGACTTCCTGCCGGCGGCCATTGCCGAGGCGACCGGGCTGAAGGCGGTGGTCTACGGCATGGTGCTGATCGCCATTGTTCTGTTCGAGCCAATGGGTCTGTACGGGCGCTGGCTCAAGATCAGGACCTGGTTCCAGCTGTTCCCCTTCTACCGCAAGGGGATGTTCAAGCGCCAGAAATCGTTCCAGAAATCGGACCGACTCAAATGAGCCATATCCAGACCGATCCGGCGGACGTGCTGCTGTCGGCACGCAACCTGAGTGTGCGTTTCGGCGGCGTGCTCGCCGTCAACGACGTCAGCTTCGATGTCCGCCAGGGTGAGGTATTCACCCTGATCGGACCCAACGGGGCCGGCAAGACCACGGTGTTCAACCTGATCAGCCGCATCTACCAGCCGACCCAGGGCAGCATCGAGTACCTGGGCCCGAACGGCCGCCTGGTGCTGACCGAACAGCCACCCCACCGCATTGCCGGGCTGGGCATCGCGCGCACCTTCCAGAACATCGAACTGTTCGAGCACGCCACCGTGCTCCAGAACCTGCTGATCGGCCGGCACACCCACCGCCGCACCAGTTTCTGGAGCGAGGCCTTCTTCACCCGCAAGACCCGGCAGGCCGAGATCGAGGCGCGCGAAAAGGTCGAGCAGGTGATCGATTTCCTCGATCTGCAGCACCACCGCGAGAGCATGGTCGCCGGCCTGCCCTACGGCGTGCGCAAGGTGGTCGAGCTGGCACGGGCCCTGTGCACCGAACCGCGCCTGCTGCTGCTGGACGAACCCTCATCCGGGCTGAACGTGGAGGAAACCGACGACATGGCGTTCTGGATTGCCGACATCAAGAACGAACTGGGCATTTCGGTGCTGATGGTCGAGCACGACATGAGCCTGGTCTCCAAGGTATCGGACCGGGTGCTGGCCATGAGCATGGGCGCCGAACTGGCCACCGGCACGCCGTCCGAGGTACAGAGCCACCCGGGCGTGATCGAGGCCTACCTCGGATCGGTGGACGACGTGTCGGCCCTGCGTCGCGAAAACCAGGCCAGCGCGGGGGTGAGCGCATGACCGCCCCCTTGACCGACAACGCAGTCCTCAAGCTGCTCAACGTCGAAAGCGCCTACGGTCCGATCAAGGCCATCCGCGGGGTGAGCCTGCAGGTGCGTCGCGGCGAGATCGCCACCGTGCTGGGTTCGAACGGCGCCGGCAAGACCACCATCCTCAAGACCATCAGCGGCATCATCGACCCCCGCAAAGGCTCGGTGGAATTCAAGGGCGAGAACATCACGGCCCAGGACCCCGCCCACATCGTTCAACAGGGCCTGATGCACGTGCCCGAGGGTCGTGAAGTGTTCCCGCTGCTGTCGGTACGCGACAACCTGCTCATGGGGGCCTACACGCGCAACGACCGCGACGGCGTGGCGCGCGACATGGAACTGGTGTTCAACTACTTCCCCATCCTGCGCGAGCGGGCCACGCAGGACGCCGGCCTGCTTTCGGGTGGTCAGCAGCAGATGCTGGCGATCAGCCGAGCGCTCATGGCCAACCCCGACCTGATCCTGCTGGACGAACCCAGCCTGGGCCTCAGCCCCAAGCTGACCAAGGAGATTTTCGAGATTGTGGTGCGTATCAACCGCGAACGCGGCACCACCATCCTGCTGGTCGAGCAGAACGCCAACATGGCACTCAACGCATCCGACTATGGCTATGTGCTGGAAAACGGCCGCATTGTCATGGAAGACACCTGTGCCCGCCTGCGAGAGAAGGAGGACATCAAGGAGTTCTACCTGGGCATGAAGGAAGAGGGCGTGCGCGCCGACCGCCGCTGGAAGAAAAAGAAGAACTGGAGATGAAGACATGAGCTACCTCTGGGACCTCTCCAACATCAAACCGCAGACCGAGGTGGTGCTGCCGGGTGAAACCATTCCGTCCATGTTCTGGAATGCGGTCGAGCAGCGAGGCGCCCATGTCTGGCTTCGACAGAAAGACCTGGGCATCTGGCGCAGCTGGACCTGGCAGCAGGTCGGCCAGGCGGTCGAGGAGATCGGACACGGCCTGCTCGCGCTGGGCTTTGCCAACCGCGAAACCGCTTCCATCCTGTCCAACACCAACATCGAATGGGTCCTCAGCGATCTGGCGGTGCTCAGTGCCAACGGGGTGGCCAACGGCATTTACCCCACCGACGCGGCCGAGCAAGTGCATTACCTGTGCGAGGACTCGCGCACCACCGTGCTGTTCGTGGAAGACGACGAGCAACTGGACAAGGCACTGGAGGTGCGCTCGCGTCTGCCCCAGCTGCGCAAGATCGTGGTGTTCGACATGGAGGGTCTGCGCGACTTCCACGACGAACAGGTCATGAGCCTGGACGCCCTGCGGGCGCTGGGCCGCGAGCACGCCCGCGCCCACCCGAATGCGCTGAAGGAGCGCACGGCGGCGGTTTCACCGGACGACCTGGCGATCCTGGTCTACACCTCGGGCACCACCGGCAAGCCCAAGGGCGCCATGCACGCCCACAAGGGGCTGGTCTACACGGTGCGCGGCTACAACACGCTGATCGCCCGCGACGAGAACGACGAGTGCATGTGCTTCCTGCCGCTGTGCCACATCGCCGAGCGCATGGGTGGCGAGTATTTCTCGCTCTACACCGGCGCCAAGCTCAACTTCGTCGAGAACCCCGAGACCGTGCCCGAGAACGTGCGCGAGATCGCGCCCACGGTCTTCACCGCCGTGCCCAGGGTGTGGGAGAAGTTCTACTCGGGCGTCATGATCGCGCTCAAGGAGGCCAGCGCGACGCAGCAGGCCGCCTATGCATGGGCCATCGGCGTGGGTCAGCGTGTGGCCGACCTGGTGCTGGAAGGCAAGGAAGTTCCGGGCGGGCTGCGTCTGCAGTTCCGCATCGCGCGCGCACTGGTGCTGGACAACGTGCGCAAGCTCATCGGCATCCACCGCTCCCGTTTTCTGGTGACCGGCGCCGCCCCCATCTCGCCCGATCTGGTGCGCTGGTACCTGGCCCTGGGCGTGCCCATGCTGGAAGTCTGGGGCATGACAGAGACCTGCGGCGCCTCCACCGGCATTCCGGCCGAGCGCATCAAGCCCGGCTCCATCGGACCAGCAGCGCAGTACAACGAGGTCCGGCTGGACCCTGCCACGGGCGAGATCCTGGTGCGGGGCCCCAATGTGTTCATGGGCTACCTGAACCTGCCCGAGAAGACCGCCGAGACGATCGACGCGGATGGATGGCTCCACACCGGCGACGTGGGCCTGGTCGATGAGGAAGGGTTTTTCCGCATCACCGACCGCATGAAAGACATCATCATCACCGCCGGGGGCAAGAACATCACCCCCAGCGAAATCGAGAACGAGATGAAGTTCTCGCCCTATGTGACCGATGCCGTGGTCATCGGCGACAAGCGTCCGTACCTCACCGTGATCATCATGATCGACCAGGAGAACGTCGAGAAATTCGCCCAGGACAACGACGTGCCGTTCTCCAACTACGCCAGCCTGACCCGCTCCCCTGAAGTGCAGCAGCTCATCCAGGACCTCATCGACAGCGTCAACAAGAAGTTCGCCCGCGTCGAGCAGGTCAAGAAGTTCTGGCTGCTGGACACCCAGCTGAGCGCCGAAGACGAGGAACTGACCCCGACCATGAAGCTCAAGCGCAAACTGGTGCAGCAGAAATACGCCGAGCAGATCGAGGCCATGTACCGTTGATCCCACCCGTTCCATTCACCAAGGAGACACACGCATGAATCGAAGACTCACGTTGATCGCCGCCAGCCTCGTGCTGGCCAGCGGAACCGCCCTGGCCCAGTCACAGGGTGTGTCCAAGGACGAAATCGTCCTGGGGTCGATCCAGGATCTGTCGGGCCCGATCGCGGGTTTTGGCAAGCAGGTCCGCTTCGGCATGATGCTGCGTGTGGACGAAGCCAACGAGCAGGGCGGTGTCAACGGCCGCAAGATCCGTCTGGTGGTGGAAGACTCGGGCTATGAGCCACGCCGCGCCGTGCTGGCGGCCCAGAAGCTGGTCAACCAGGACAAGATTTTTGCCATGGTCGGTCACATCGGCACGGCACAGAACATGGCGGCCATGCCGGTGCAGTTCCAGCGCAACGTGATCAACTTCTTCCCGGTGACCGCTGCCCGCGAGATGTATGAGCCCTTCCACAAGCTCAAGTACTCGTTTGCCGCCACCTACTACGACCAGATGCGGGTGGCTGTGCCGCTGCTGGTCAAGGAAAAGAGCGCCAAGAAGGTGTGCGCCATGTACCAGGACGATGAGTTCGGCCTGGAGGTGTTGCGTGGCGCCGAAGAAGGCCTCAAGGGCATGGGCATGGCGCTGGCAGAGCGCACCAGCTTCAAGCGTGGCGCCACCGACTTCTCGTCGCAGATGCAGCGCCTGGCTTCGGCGCAGTGCGACTTCGTCGTGCTGGGCACCATCATCCGGGAAACCATCGGCGGCATCGCGACGGCCCGGCGCCTGGGCTTCAATCCGACCTTCCTCGGGTCCAGCGCTTCCTACACCGACCTGATCCACAAGCTGGGCGGTCCGGCCATGAACGGCCTCTACGCCACCATGACGGTGCAGAACCCCTATCTGGACGACACTTCGCAACCCATCCGCTTCTGGGCCACCAAGTACAAGACCAAGTTCAACGAAGACCCCACCGTGTTCTCGGTCTATGGCTACAGCCTGGTCGACGCTTTCATCCGTGCAGCCAGCAAGGCTGGTCAGAACCTGACCACCGACAGCTTCATCAAGGCCATGGACACCATGGTGATTCCGCCGGACATCTTCGGCAGCGCCGAGATGACCTTCGGTCCCCAGAAGCGCCTGGGCAGCAACTCGTCCCGGCTCTCCCGCATCGAGGATGGCCGCTGGAAGGTGGTGTCGGAGTACTTCAAGACCAACTGAGCCTCGGGTGCCTTCGGGCACCTGATCTGGCCGGCCGCCCGCACCTTGTGCCGGCGGCCTTTTTTGTCCCATGCGCCTGAGTCCCGCCTTCGCCGCCCTGCTGGCCGATGCCTTGCTGGTCCTGCACCTGGCGGTGATTGCGTTTGTCCTGCTGGGGTTGTGCCTGGCATGGATCGGCCGCTGGCGGCACTGGTCATGGGTGCATCGGCGCGGCTGGCGGGGCCTGCACCTGCTCATGTGCGTCTGGATCGCTGTTCAGACCTGGCTGGGCCAGCTGTGTCCACTGACCGTCTGGGAGCAGGACCTGCGCCGACTGGCCGGACAGGCCACCCATCAGGAGAGCTTCATCGGACACTGGCTCTCCCGCCTGATCTATTGGGACGCTCCCTGGTGGGTTTTCACCCTGGCGTACACCGGTTTCGCCTTGGCCGTCGTCCTGACCTGGGTGCTGGTCCGCCCACGGGGACCAGCGTCGGGTCCGGGCTGACGACCCAGCTGTGGGGTCGGACCGGTGCGTTCAAGCCGACCGCCCCAGCCATCAGCCGACGGGCGGTTAGATCGCCCGTGCCAGGCGTTCAACTTTGTCACAAACGCACACAAAGGGCAGGCCCATGGTGGGGGGGGATGGTTACCATTGAGTCACAGCCATACCCCCCCCGGATTCATATCATGTCGCGCCCCTTCACGTTCACCCTCCAGCCCACCATCCGTTCCCTGCTCTGCGTCACCCTGCTGGCCAGCACCTCCGCCATGGCAGAGCCGCTGGCCGGTGAGACGCCCGATGCCCCGACCCCGACCACTGCGCCCACGATCGCGGTCAAGAAAGGGCAGAACTTCGTTGGCATGCTGGCACGGGCCAGCCTGGAACAACAAGGGGTGACCAGCCCGACGGCCGACGATGTGGGGGTGGCCGAATCGGCTGTCGAAGCCATGCGGGCTTCCGGCATGGGTTGGGGCGCGATTGCCAACTCGCTCGGTGTGAACCTCGGCAGTCTGGTGAGTGCTGAAAACCGCTCTCCCCAGGCCTCGCTCAAGCGGGCAGGCAAGATGCCCGGCGACGACGGACTGGCCACCGCCCCCTCCGATGGCAGCGTCACCACCGCTGGACTGGGCCGCAAAGGCAGCCCGGGCATGGGCGGGGCCGGTAGCGGCCAAGGCGCCAAGGGTGGCGCCAGTGGCGGTGGCTCGGCAGGCGGTTCCAAAGGTGGCGCCAGTGCCGGCGGCGCAGGCGGCTCCAAGGGCGGCGGTGCATCTCGTGGCGGCGGTCAGGGCGGCAACAAAGGCGGCGGCCGCGGCAACGGCGGCGGCAAGAAGTAACGCCTGCATGACCACCGTCGCTGGGCAGGTGGCCGCATGAATTGAGTTCGGTGCCTGAGGTTGCACCTCGGGCGGAACGACAGCGCGCACAAAACTTCTGTCGGTCAGTGCGTTGGGACCATGATGCACGGACGGACCACGCTTCAATCCCTGCATTCATCGTGAACAGGCAGCTGCCCGAACCCATCGAATCGACCGCCACCGCGATGGCGGGCAAGGATGGAACGATTCTCTGGACTGGCACGGGTTTTGCCGAACTGTTGGGCAGTCCGGGGGTTGATCTGGTCGGTCGCCGATTGCACGAGGTGCTCGGCAAGGCGGGCTTCTGGTCGAGTCAGGCGTTTGACTTGGCGGTCGGATCGATGAGCCGGCAAGTGTGCCGGGTCGAGATACCGACACCGCAAGCCGGCGCGCTGAGACTGAGGCTGTCCTTCGAGCCCCTGGCCGTGGACCGAACCCCTGTGCCCACGATGGCCATCCTGGCTCAACGTCTCGCCGACGATTTTGAAGCCCAGGCCCTGGTCCAGGCCCAGGCCCAGCGTTACCAGTTGATCTTCCAGCACAGCCTTGACGGGATCCTCTACGGAACAGAAAACGGACCGATCCTGGAAGCCAACCCCGCAGCCTGCGAAATGCTCGGTGCCAGCGCTGAAGAGTTGCGCAACATGCGGCGTCAGGACGTCACCGACCTGACCGATCCACGATTGCCCGAGCGACTGGCCGAACGCCGGCGAAACAGCACGGCGCGTGGTGTGCTCACCATGATCCGCAAGGACGGCACGCGATTCGAATGTGAACTCTCCTCATCGCTGTGGCGGGCAGCCAGCGGTGAAATGGAAGCGGTGACCCTCATGCGCGATCTGACCGAGCGGCACGCGTTGGAACAGCGAGTCCGAGAGTTGCAGCGGCTCGATGCGCTTGGTACGCTGGCCGGGGGTCTGGCCCACGATTTCAACAACATCGTGGCCACCATCGTCGGCAATGTGGTGCTGGCTCGCGGGCACACCGATGAAGGCCACGCATCAAGGCCGATGCTGGAGGAAATCGACAAGGCAGCAGAGCGGGCCAGGCGCCTGGTCGAACAGCTCATGATCTTCAGCCAAAAGCGACACCAGACCCTGGAAGTCCTGTCGTTGCGTCCCGTCATCGAACGGGGTTTGACCACGCTGCGGTCCATGCTGCCAGGCTCCATCCGCATACATTCGGAGCTGCCCGAAGAGCCCCTTTATGCCAGGCTGAACTCGGGCGGACTGCTCCAGGTCCTGATCAACCTGGGAAGCAACTCGGAACAGGCCATGAGCGGGAAACAGGGAACCATCGATGTTCTGGTGGACCGGGTTGAACTCGAATTCTCGCAGGCAGAGCAACTCGGCAGCACACGCGCTGGCGCCTACGCACGCATCCGCTTCCGCGACGACGGCTGCGGGTTTGACAACGCGGTCAGGGAGCGCCTGTTCGATCCATTCTTCACCACGCGCGAGCTGGGCCGGAACACCGGCATGGGACTGGCCCTCATCCACGGCATCGTCCGCGACCACGGCGGCATGATCGTGGCCGACGGCACCCCTGGCCTGGGTGCCGAATTCACCATCTACCTGCCACTGGTTCAGCAAGAGCCAGTGGCACAACCGCTTGAGGAACCGCCCGCAAGCGGCACCCAAGTGGTCGGTCAGGGACGTCGCCTGGTGTACATCGACGACGATGAGTCGCTGGTCACGCTGGTCTGCCTCTTGCTCAAACGGGCGGGATTCGACGTACGTGGCTTCACAGAGCCGCAAGCCGCACTGGACGAGATAGCAATGACCGCCGGCGAAATCGACATGGTGGTCACCGATTTCAACATGCCGGGCTTGTCCGGACTGGACGTCACCAGCGCCCTCAAGACGATTCGGCCCGAACTGGCCGTGGTGATCGTTTCTGGCTACGTCACCGAGGAACTGCACTCGAAGGCCCAGGCTCTCGGGGTTCGAGCCGTCCTCTACAAGGAAACCTCCGTGCGTGACTTCTGCTCGACCGTTGCCCAGCTGCTCGAGTCTTCCTGATCCTCAGGGTGCCTGGATGTGATGACCAGACGCGCCAGACAAGCCGATCTCCACATGCGCCAAACCGGGCAAGGTGGCATGGCATCAAGACACGATGTAAGCGCCTGAACCAGCCGAAAACAGCTTGCCGTCCGGTCCTCGGAATTCCATCCGCGTCGACGCCACGCGGGAGCCCAGGCGCAGCACCTCGGCACTGAGTTCGAACCACTCGGCAATGCCCGGGCGCAGGTAGTCGATGCGCAGGTCGATGGTGCCCAGCTTGGCAAAGCGCAGCAGGCGCTGCTCGGGGGCCTCATCCATGTGCCGGGCGCCAATGGCGGCCATCACCGCCAACCCACCCATGGCATCCAGTCCGGCACTGATGACGCCGCCATGCACCCGGTTGTGGGCATAGTGGCCAATCAGCTCACGGCGCATGTCGATGCGTGCGATGGCCCGATCCGGGCGCAGGTCGGTGATCTTCAGACCCAGGACCTGGTTGAAGACGATCTTCTCTTCGAAGATCAGCTTGAGGCCGTTGATGAAGGCAGGCTCAAAGGCCTCCGGGGGTGGTGTATGTCGGGTCATAGTCCGGATTGTCGCGCGGCCAGTTCTTTCATGATTTCCTCGGCGCCTCCGCCGATCATCATCACCTTCACTTCCCGGTAGATGCGCTCGCTGGCGGTGCCCCGCATGTAGCCCATGCCACCCAGAATCTGCACCGCGGTGTCGGCGCAGAACTGCATGGTCTGGGTGGCGTGGTTCTTCAGCAGGCAAACGTGTGCCACCCAGTCGGCAGCGGTGTCTCCGGCGTCGGCGCGCGTCGTGACCGCATCGACCCAGGCCTGCGTGCTTTCGATGCGCATGCGCATGTCCATCAGCTTGTGCCGGATGACTTGCCGCTCGATCAGCGCGGCGCCGAAGGTCTGCCGCTGGCGGGCCCAGTCCAGCGCCTCGTCGTAACAGGCCTGGGCAAAGCCCAGTGCCATCGCCGACATGGCCAGCCGCTCACCGTTGAAGTTGGTCATGATCATGCGAAAGCCGGCGCCCTCTTCTCCCAGGCGGTAGCGCACGGGCACCCGCACAGCGTCGAAACGAAGATGCGCGGTGTCCGAGCAGTGCCAGCCCATTTTCTGCAAGGCGGTGCGCGAGATGCCGGGCCGGTCCATGGGCACCAAGATCATGCTGATGCCTCCCGATCCCTTGTTGTGGGCATCGGTGCGAACCGCCAGCGTCACCCAGTCGGCGCGCACGCCGGAGGTGATGAACACCTTCTCGCCGTCGATGACGTAGTCGTCGCCGTCGCGGCGCGCGGTGGTGCGCAGGGCCGCCACATCGGAGCCGCCACCCGGTTCGGTGATGCCAAGCGCTGCGATCTTCTCGCCACGCAAAACCGGCGGCACCACCTCGCCCTGCAATTCGGGCGTGCCGTGCGCCAGCACCGGCGGCAAGCCGATGTTGAGTGAAAGCAGACTGGCCATCAGTCCACCGCTGGTGCCATGGCGCGCCAGTGTCTGCGAGAACGCGTTGCGCACCCGCCAGCTGGCGGGCGTGCCGCCCAGGTGTTCCGGATAGCCCAGACCCAGCAGGCCGAGTTCGGCGGCCTGCGGGTACAACTCGCGGGGAAACTGTCCCTGGGCTTCCCAGTCATCGAGGTTCGGCCGCACGCGCTCGACCGCGAATCGGCGTACTGTGTCAAGCAAGGCCTGCAGCTCGCCTTCATCCAGATGGGGGTGGTCGGCAGGGTTCATGTGGCCTCCGGCTCGAACACCAGCAGCACCTGGCCGGGTGTCAGCTGCTGACCGGGCGCCACGGGTACCGCGGCCACGGCGGCGTCGCGGGGGGCGGTGATCTGGTGTTCAATCTTCATGCTCTCGATGGTCATCAAGGTCTGGCCGCGGGCCACCCGGTCGCCCGCCTGGGCGGCCAGTGCCACCAGCCGGCCGTTGAAGGGCGCCCGCAACTCGTTGGCGCTGGCACCGCCACCGGCGCCTTCGGGGGCCAGCAGACTCAGATCGACCAGCTCAACCACCTCCGTGCCCCAGCGCACCACCACGGCCGGCGGGTTGGCACCGTCGACCGACACCACGCTGCAGGTTCGACACACGCCATCCAGTGTCAGCGAGTCCGCGGTGAGTACCACCTCGTATCGGGCATCGCCTGCCTGCACCGACACCCGGCCACCGCCGTGCTCGTGCAGCACAAGGTCCAGCGCGTGCTCGCCGACCAGCCAGCGCTGGGCACGGGGAAAAGGCGAGGACAGGTTCATGGTCAGGGTTCGGCCCGCGTAGCAGGCGGCCACCACCGCCGCGATCCGTGTCTGGGTCGATGGCACCAGCACCGCACGCAAGGCATCGCCATGCTCGGCCAGAAAAGGGATGCCTGCTTCGCCCGCACGGAACACCGGGTGACGCAGGCAGGCCGCCAGAAAGGCGCGGTTGCTCGGCAAACCCAGCAGCACGGTGTCGTCCAACGCCCGGGCCAGCCGGTTCAGCGCCTGGTCACGGGTCGGCGCATGCGCGATCAGCTTGCCCAGCATGGCGTCGTAGTAGGGCGAGACCACAGTGCCGCTCTCCAGCGCGTGGTCAAAGCGCAAGCCCTCCGACAGGGGCGGCTCATTGAACAGTTGCACCTTGCCCGTGTGCGGGGTGAAGAGCTCGTCTTCGGCGCACAACCGGACTTCGATGGCGTGACCCTGGAGCTGCACCTCTTCCTGCCTCAGCGGCAAGGCTTCACCTCGTGCCACCCGGATCTGCCACTCCACCAGATCCAGTCCCGTCAACATTTCGGTCACCGGATGCTCAACCTGCAGCCGCGTGTTCATTTCCATAAGGTAGAACGCATCTCCGTCCAGCAAGAACTCCACCGTGCCGGCGCCGACGTAGCCTGCGCCCTGCGCCAGGGCAATGGCACAGCGGCCGAGTTCGGCGCGCAGTTCGGGCGAGACGGCCGGACTGGGGGCTTCCTCGATGATTTTCTGGTGACGCCGCTGCACCGAGCAGTCACGCTCACCCAGGTGGATGCAATGCCCGTGGGCATCGGCAAACACCTGGACCTCGACATGGCGTGGTCGCAACAAGGCCCGTTCGATCAGCAGATCGGCACAGCCGAAACTGGCAAGGGCCTCGGACCGGGCGCTGAGCAGCGCGGCCGGGAGCTGGTCGGCGCTGTGCACCAGGCGCATGCCGCGACCACCGCCACCGGCCACCGCCTTGACCATGACCGGATAGCCGATGCGATCCGCCTCGGCCAACAGGGTGGCGTCGCGCTGGTCATCGCCAAAGTAACCCGGCAGCACCGGCACCCCCTGCTGCAAGGCCACGGCCTTGGCCGCCGACTTGCTGCCCAGGGCCCGAATGGCTGCAGGCGGCGGACCGACCCAGACCCGTCCCGCGTCGATCACCGCCTGGGCGAAGTCGGCGTTCTCGCTGAGGAAGCCGTAGCCGGGGTGCACCGCATCGGCGCCACTGGTTCGCGCCGCATCGATCAGCTTGTCGATGCACAGGTAACTCTCGGCCGAGCTGAGACCACCCAGCGGCACCACGATGTCGGCCTCTCGCACATGCAGCGCCTGCCGGTCCGGGTCGGAACAGACCGCCACCGTGGCGATGCCCATGCGCCGGGCGGTGCGGATCACGCGCCTGGCGATCTCACCCCGGTTGGCGATCAGCAGTCGCTTCATCGTTGTTCCCCATCCGCCCAGCGCGCCGGTCTTCGGCCGGCGAATGCGGCCAGCCCCTCGGCCGCCTCCTGTCCACGCAACGCGCCGGCAAATGCCAGCGCCGCCTCGTCGCGCAGATCCGGCATCTTCGAGCGCAGGCGCCCCAGCAACTGCTTGGTCGCCGTGACGGCACCCGGCGCGGCGCGCCGCAGCCGCTGCAGGCTGTCGGTCAGGGCGTCCTCCAGTTCGCCATCGGCCACGAGGTCGTCGACCAGCCCGGCCTGCAGCGCCGCCTCGGCGTGCAGGCTGCGCCCCTGCAGCAGGCACTGACGGGCCACCGCGTCGCCCAGACGCGCCCAGACAAAAGGCGCAATCTGCGCCGGCGGCAGGCCCAGTGTGACCTCCGGGGTGGCAAACACCGAGCGGCGAGTGGCGATCACGTGGTCCGCGCAACACACCAGCCCAAAGCCCCCGCCCATGGCGGCGCCATCCACCGCGCAGACCAGCAGCTGGGGCAGCTCGCACAGCGCGTGCAGCACGTCACCAAACGCCCGATTGGCCGTGACCAAGGGGTCGCTTTCTCCCGGCGCCAGCGGCTTGCCGATGGCACTGGCGAAGTGGCCCAGGCTGCCACCGGCGCAAAAGGCACCGGCGGCACCGGTCAGCACCACGATGCGCAGCGACGTGTCCGCCTTGGCGCGCAAACAGGCCTCGAACAGGTCGACCACCATGCTGTCGGACAAGGCATTGCGCGTGGCCGGGTCGTTGAGCGTCCAGCGCTCTGTATCACCCTGCCGCACCACGAGAAAGTTGCTCATGTCTGCCTCCTGTCAATGCACCGGCTTCTTGGCGATACCCATGATCTTGGTGAGGATGCCCAGCATCACCTCATCGGCACCACCGCCGATGGACGCCAGCCGCCCGTCGCGGTACATGCGCGAGACCTTGTTGTCCCAGGTGAAGCCCATGCCACCCCAGAACTGCAGACAGGTATCGGGCACCAGCCGGTTCAGGCGGCCGGCCTTGAGCTTGGCCATGGTGGCCCATTCGGTCACGTCTTCGCCGGCCACGTAGTGCTCGCACGACTGGTAGGTCAGCGCACGCAGGCTTTCAACCTCGGTCTTGAGTTCGGCCAGCTTGAACTGCACCCACTGCTGGTCGGCCAGCGATGCCCCGAACAGCTTGCGCTCCTGCGCATACGCCACCGTCCACTCGATGCAGTTGGACAGACTCTGGATGCAGCTGGCCGCCGCCCACAGGCGCTCTTCCTGGAACTGCTGCATCTGGTAGATGAAGCCCGCACCCTCCTGACCGATGCGGTAGCGCTGGGGCACGCGTACCTCGTCGAAGAACAGCAGTCCGGTGTCGCTGCTGTTCATGCCGATTTTCTTGATCTTCTGGCCCACCTCGAAACCCTTGACCGTCTTGCCGTTCTCGCGCAGCGGCACCATCACCAGGCTCTTGTTCTTGTGCGCCGGTCCCTCGCCGGTGTTCACCAGCATGCACATCCAGTCGGCCTGCAGGCTGTTGGTGATCCACATCTTCTGGCCGCTGATGACGTAGTCGTCGCCGTCCTTGCGGGCGTAGGTCTTGATGCCGGCCACGTCGCTGCCCGCCCCGGGTTCGCTGACCCCGATGCAGCCGACCATGTCCCCGGCGATGGCCGGCGCCAGGAACTGCGCGCGCAGCTCATCGCTGCCGAAGCGGGCCAGGGCCGGCGTGGCCATGTCGGTCTGCACACCAATGGCCATCGGCACACCACCGCAGTGGATGTGTCCCAGCGTCTCGGCCATGGCCACGCTGTAGGAATAGTCCAGCCCCATGCCGCCATAGGCCTCGGGCTTGGTCAGGCCCAGCAGGCCCAGCTGGCCGAGGCCTTTGAACACCTCGTGTGCCGGGAACATCTCGGCCGCCTCCCATTCGTCCACGTGCGGGTTGATCTGCTCGTCGATGAAGCGCTTGAGCGTCTTCTGGATCTCGCGGTGTTCGTGCGTGAATTGCATGGCGTGTCTCCTGGGGTGTCGTGGGAGGTTCAATGAAGATCGAATTGGCCGATGGCGTAGGCCTGACCATTGAGGGCCAGCTCGACCAGGTGACGGCCTGGGTGATGGGTGCGTGTCGTCATCTGGCGCAAAGACAATGTTTTTCTCAAGTCGACACGCCCGCCGGGCGCCAGCGTCAGCTCCTGGCCCTTGAACACCTTGGGGCTGCGGCTTCCGTCGGCCTTGACGTAGTGCACCCGCCAGTCCGCCAGTACCGAGGCGGTCTGGCCGGTCGGGTTGTGCAGTTCACAGCTCAGTTCGACCCGTTCGCCTACCCGTGGCCGCGCCGGCTTGACCTGCGCCTGCGTCACCCGGATCACCGACGGCTCGCCATGGCCGAACAGCGCCAGCGCCCTCGGGTCACCGCGCTTGATCACCGTGCGCAGGGCATGACGGACCAAGGCCTCACGGGTGCGCGGCACAGACCGGCCGCCCAGCCACTCGCCGGCCAGCGACAGCAGCCGGTCGGGGTGACGCGTCGCCAGGTCGTTCAGGTGGTTGGCCACCGAACGGCGCACATAGGACGACGGGTCGTCCCGCAGCCCGGTCAACAGCGCCAGCACCCGTTCGGGGTCGTCGTCAAACACCCGCAGCCGGGGTGCCCAGGGCAGTCGCGGACGGGTCGATTCACTGACCGCGCGGCGCACGTGGGCGCTGGCGTCCGTGCTCCAGCCCTTCAGGTGGACCAGCGTGGCCTCGCTGTGGTGCTGCAGAAAGGGGCGCAGGCTGAACTCGGCGGTGAATCGCTGGGTCAGGGCGTGCTGGGCCGCCACCGCCTCGTCCAGGTGGTCCAGGCCCTGCGTCCCAATGAACAGGCTGTGCGGCAGGTAGAAGAAGCTGCTGGGTACGTCGCCGCTGGCCACCGGTTCCCCCTTGGCGTCCAGCCCCAGCGGCCGACCCATGGAGGCCACCAGCAGTGCAGCCGCCTCGGGGAAGTGGCCGGGCAGGTGCTGCGCCAGCACCTCGGCCAGACGCCGGCCGCGGTCCATCAGGCCGAGCGTGTCGAAGTCCGCGCCAACCGAACGGGCGAAAGCCTGTGGCCGTATTCCTGAGCCGGCTTTGGCCAGCTGCTCGCCCAGCAGGCGCGGCGCTTCGGCCGGAATGAGGTACTGCAAAGTGACGGCCACGGGCATGCCTCACATGCGCGCCACAGCGAACTGCATGCGGCGCGGATCGCGCTGGGCCGCCTCGGCCACGGTGTCGAGGCAGAAAGCCAGCACCGCCCGCGTGTCGCGCGGGTCGATCACTCCGTCGTCCAGCACCAGGCCACTGGTGTAGAAAGCATCGGCCTGGCTTTCAAACAGCTGCACGATGGCGTCGTACTGGGCCTGCATCTGCGCCGGGTCGGGCGTGATGCCCTTGCGGGCCAGACCGGCTTCGGCCACGATGCGCATGGTGGTGGCAGCCTGCTCGCCACCCATCACTGCGGTGCGCGCGTTCGGCCAGCTGAACAGGAAGCGCGGTGCGTAGCCGCGCCCGCACATGCCGTAGTTGCCAGCCCCGAACGAGGCTCCGCACTGGATGGTGATCTGCGGCACGGTGGCATTGGTGACCGCCTGGATCATCTTGCTGCCGTGCTTGATCATGCCGCCCTGCTCGCTGTCTTTGCCGACCATGTAGCCGGTCGTGTTCTGCAGGTAGATGATGGGGTGGCCCAACTGGCACATCCACTGGATGAAGTGGGTGGCCTTGTTCGCGCCTGCGACGTCGATCGGTCCGTTGTTGCTGATCAGGCCCACCGCGTGTCCACCGATGTGCGCCTGCACACACACCGTGCCAGGACCGTACATGGGCTTGAATTCAAGCAGGGCGGAGCCGTCGGTGATGCGCAGCATGATCTCGCGCATGTCCACCGGTTCACGATGGTGCTCCGGCATCAGCCCCAGGAGGTCGTCTGCCCCGTATCGGGGGACGGTCGCCTCGGGCCGGGCCGGTGTCTGCCAGCCGGTGCGGGACACGATCTCGCGCGCGATGCCCAGGGCGTGCCGATCGTCTTCGGCCAGGTGCTCTCCCAGGCCGGAGACCGCGCTGTGCATCTCGGCACCGCCCAGCTCCTCTTCGGTGGCAATCTCGCCGGTGGCCGCCTTGAGCAGGGGTGGTCCGGCCAGAAAGGCGCGCGAGCGGCCCCGCACCATGACCACGATATCCGACAGCCCTGGCATGTAGGCGCCGCCAGCGGTGCCCGAGCCGTGCTGCACGGTGATCACCGGCAGACCGGCGGCGGACAAGCGCGCCAGGTTGCGGAACAGGCCGCCGCCCAGCACAAAGCCCTCCACCTGGTATTTCATCAGGTTGGCGCCCGCGCTTTCGACCAGGTGCACAAAGGGCAGACGGTTCTCCAGCGCCAGTTCCTGCACCCGCAGGATCTTCTCCAGCCCGCGCGCCTGGATGGCGCCCGCGTCGATGCCCGAATCGCTGGCCACCACCATGCAGCGCACGCCACCGACAAAGCCGATGCCGGCCAGCATGCCACCGCCGGGCACCGACCTGGCGGGGTCCTTGTGGTCCTGGAGATACCCGGCCAACGTGCACAGCGGCAGGTAGGGGGCGCCCGGGTCCAGCAACAGGCCCACCCGTTCGCGCGGCAACAGCTGTCCCCGCTTGTCGAACACCGGCTTCGAGCGGGCCGATGCCTGCGCCGCGCGGTCCTCCAGCGCGCGCAACTCGCCGATGCGGGCCAGCATGGCCTCGCGCCGCTGCAGGACCACGGGGCTGTGGGGGTCAAATCGCGATTCGAAGCGCATCACTGGAACACCTTGGGGACGACGTAGCGGTGGAAGCCGTCAAACGGCCGGACCGCGTCGCGTTGCTGAACATCGTCCGTCGCGGCCACCTGGCCCCAGCCCATGCGCACCTGGGGTCGAGCACCATCGACCCGCAACACGCTGCCGCTGATGAAGCTGGCCGCTGGCGACAGCAGGAACACGATGGCGGCCGAGGTTTCGGCCTCGTTGCCGAAACGCCCGGCGGGCACGGTTTCGCGCATCTCGCGCAGCATGGAACCCGCCTCGGGCGGGTAGTGGTCCATACCGCTGGACGCGATGTAGCCTGGCGCCACCGCATTCACCCGCACGCCGCAGCGTGCCCACTCGACAGCGGCGGTTTCGGTGAAACCGACCATGCCCATGCGGGCTGCGCCGCTGTGGCCCATGCCCGGCATCGAGCCCCACATGTCGGCCACGATATTGACGATGCTGCCACCGTTGGCCTGCATCGACTGCAGGTGGCACTCGCGCGCCACCAGGAAGCCACCAGTCAGGTTGGTGTCGATCACCGCCTGCCAGCCCTTGGCACTGATCTTCTCCAGCGGCGAGATGTACTGTCCGCCCGCGTTGTTGACCAGGCCGTCGATGCGGCCCCAGGCCTGCACGACCTGCGCCACCATGGCCTGCACCGCGGCCTCCTGGCGGATGTCACAAACCTGGCTGCTGGCCTGGCCACCGTCCTCGGCAATCTCGGCGCAGACCTGTCGCAGCTTGTCTTCGTTGCGGCCCACCAGAACCACATGGGCTCCCAGGCTGGCCAGTTCATGGGCGGTGCATCGGCCGATGCCCGAGCCACCCCCCGTCACCATGACGGTGCGGCCTTCGAACAGGCCCGGTCGAAAAACCGAACGGTAGTGCTCACTCATGGCTTGTCCTTCAGAAACAGCTGCAGCGCCGCATCCGTCAATGCGTCCAGCGAGGCGCGCTCATTCGGCTGGTACCACTGCGCGGTCCAGTTGAGGGCACCAAAGATCAGCAACCGGGCCAGCCGTGCATCGCCGCTGAGTTCACCGCTGGCGTGCAGCGCGTCCAGCACCGGCACCCAAACCGTTTCGTAGCGGTCCTTGAGTGCCTTCACCGCCGAGCGCTCGCTGGGCGAGAGCGAGCGCCATTCGTACAACATCACCGGGATGAAGTCGCTCTCCGGGCCCACCAGCACGTCAAAGTGGTTGCGCACCAGCACCCGAAGGCATTCGCGTGCGGTGAGCGTCTGGTGGCGGCGCTGGGCATCTAGCCCGGCCTGCGCCATCGCATCGGCCTGCCGGCGCAAGGCGCGCTCCATGCCCTCCTGCATCACCGCCGTCAGCAGGGCTTCCTTGCTTTCAAAGTGGTAGAACGGCGAGCCTGAACGCATGCCGGCCGCTGCGGCAATGTCTCGCGTGCTGGTGGCGTCGAAGCCCTGGCTGCGGAACAGCCGCGCTGCCACCCGCAGCAACTCCTGTCGTCGGTTGCCGTCGTCGCGCTCATGGGCCGTCTTGCGGGGACGCCCCCGGGAGCGGGGGACGGATTCGGGAGGATCTGAAGTGGGGGTCGCCGCTGGCATGACCCCGAAATTAGCAGGCCCCGAGATTTATAGCAAGCGATTGCTTGGCATAAATCATCCGGGCCCGTCGCCGACCGGACACGGCCGGCCGGTGGGTGCTGCGCGTCCGCTCAGTCGTCGATCTTGAGCGTGCTGGCCACGAACACGCCGTTGACGAACCGGCCATCCATTTCGACGATCACACCCACGCCAAGACCCGCGGGCAGGTTGCCCACGTTCGATGCATCCACACGGGTGGAGCCGATCATGAAATTGGCGCTGCTGCTGTAGGACGTGATGCGGCCCTTGATTTCGTCGATCACGCCGTTGTCGTCATTGCTGTCGTCGTTGCTGTCGTCATCCCGGTCGTCGCGGTCTTCCACCCGGACGCGGTTGGCGACCAGCACGCCGTCGACCACGATGCCTCGCACATCGACGAACACGCCCACGGCCACGGTGCCGCGGATCCGCTCGGCGCCGGATGCGTCGACCGGAATGCCGTTGACGGTGAACGATCCGAGGCTGGTGAACGAGGTCACCCTTCCCTCGATGCGGTTGGGACGACGGCTGTCGTCATTGACCTCGATGCCCCGGAACTCGATCCGGGTGGCCTGGATGACCCCGTTGGTCATGACGCCGCTGACGGTCACTTCCGTTCCCACCGCCAGGTTGGTCGGGACGCTGCTGGCACTGGCGTCGACCTGGATGCCCTCGACGGTGAAGGTGTCAGGCCCCAGCACCTCGGTCACGGTGCCCCTGAACTCGCGGGCAATGGCCGTGCCTCCGGCCGCCGGATCGGGCGAGTCGCCGCCGCCACCGCATCCGGCCAGCACGGCCAGGCCAGCGCCCATCTGCAGCAGCCAGAGGCGGCGT
>SBFU01000385.1 GCA_006227785.1 Burkholderiales bacterium | reverse complement strand
CGCGGTCACCGGTCTTCAGACCAGAGAACACCTCGACGCCTGCGTCGTCATGGCTGGCGCCGACGCGCACCGCGCGCAAGGCAAAACCCTGGGCACCGTCGGCACGCGGGGTGGCCACATAGACAGCGGTCAGCTCACCGCGGCGCAACAGGGCCGAGGCGGGCACCACGAGGCGCTGGGCATCGGCGCCGACAAAACGCACCTGCACCTGACGGCCAGGAACCTGGTTGGCGCCATCATCAGCGCTCAGGTCCAGGCGCCACTCCACCGTCTGCGACACCGGGTCGGCCGCCGGCAGGGCGGTACGGGCCACCGGTTGCACCCAGCGGCCGTCGGGCAGGCGGACCTCGATACGCCGGGCCTGCGCGGCCAGCGACTGCTGGGAAGCCGGCACGTGCACCACCGCGCGGATCGGCTGCGGGGCATACACCGTCAGCACCGGCGTCCCGGGCATGGCCAGCGAGCCGGCTTCAGCATGGGTGGCCAGCACCCAGCCATCCCAGGGCGCGGTCAGACGGGTGAATCCCTGGACCACCGAAGCCTGGGCCTGGCCAGCACGGGCGGCGGCGGCGCCGGCTTCGGCGGCGCGGAACTGCGCCTGGGCGGCGTCCAGGGCGGCCTGGGCCACAAAGCCCTGGGCGCGCAGCTCCTTGGTGCGCTCATAAGCCGAGCGGGCATTGGCCAGGCTGGCCTCGGCCTGGGCCACACCGGCCTGGGCCTGCGCCACGCCCGCCTGGGTGGCGCGGTCGTCAATGACGGCCAGCACCTGGCCGGCCTTGATGCGGTCACCGGCCTTGACGCTCAGGCTGGCGATGCGGCCACTGGCCTGGGCCGACAGCACGCTCTGGCGCACCGCCTGCAGGCTGCCATCGATCAGCAGGCCGGCGCCCACGGCACGCTCGCCCAGCACCAGCACCGGCACCTCGGGACCTGCAGCCGCTGTCTGCGCCCGCACAGTCGGGACCAGCAGGGCGGTCACGGCGACCAGCACCCCCAGGCCCCACGCAGCGGACAGGCGACGGCGGGCCGGCAACGGACGGGGACCGGATACGGCAGCAAGAACGGTTGACAGGCGTGCAGACATGGGTTTCTCCTATACCTGCCACAGTATACACATATACCCCCAGGGGTACAAGACCCCTGCCCGCCCTGGCCGCTGTCCGGCAGGGGTTGTCGGGCGTCAGCTGGCGAACGGCACGCGCTGCGCCACGGCGCAAAGCAGCTCGTAGCTGATGGTGCCCGCCGACCGGGCCACCTCGTCCACCGGCAGGGCGGCGCCAGTGGATGACCGGCCCCAGAGGACCACCTCGCTGCCGATGCCGGCGCTCACCCCGGCCGCGTCCAGCGGCGCCAGATCGACGGTGATCATGTCCATGCTGACACGGCCAACGAGCCGCGTGCGCACACCCGCCACCAGCACAGGCGTACCGGTGGGGGCATGGCGGGGGTAGCCGTCGGCGTAGCCGCAGGCCACCACCCCGATGCGCATCGGCACCTCGGCGGTGAAGGTCGATCCGTAACCCACGGTGTCGCCCGGCTGCAGGTGCTGCACACCAATGACCCGGCTGGACAGGGTCAGCGTCGGCTGCAGGTCCCAGTCGGCGGCGCTGTGTTCCGGGTAGTCGGGGGCGCTGCCGTACAGGGCAATGCCTTCGCGCACCCAGTCGGCCGCCAGCGTGCTCACGCCTTCGCCTCGCAGCGGGCTTCGGGCGTGGCGCAGGATGGCGGCGCTGTTGCACAGGGTGCGTTCACCCGGCAGATCGGCGGTGGCCGCCTCGAACACCGCCACCTGGTGGGCGATGCCCCGGGGGCCGTCGGCGTCGCTGAAATGGGTCATGAGCGCGATCTCGTCCACCTGGGGCAGCGCGTTCAGGCGCGCCCAGGCGGCACGGAAGGCGTCGGGCTGGAAGCCCAGCCGGTTCATGCCGCTGTTGAGCTTGAGGAACACCCGGTGCGGCTGCTGGGTCTTGTGCGCCGCCAGCCAGTCGATCTGTTCCTCGCAGTGCACCGCGTGCCACAGGTGCAGGCGCGAGCACAGCTCCAGGTCGCGCGGCTCGAACACACCTTCCAGCAGCAGGATGGGCCCACGCCAGTCCAGCGCCCGCAGCCGCTGGGCCTCGGCCAGATCCAGCAGGGCAAACCCGTCGGCGCCGCGCAGCGCGCCAAACACCCGCTCGATGCCGTGGCCGTAGGCATTGGCCTTGACGACCGCCCAGACGCGGGCATCGGGAGCGCGCAGCCGGGCCTGCTGCAGGTTGTGGGTCAGGGCTTCGGGATGGACAGTGGCCAGGATCGGACGTGGCATGGGACTGGATAGGAAGTGGCCGTTGGGCGGAATTTACAGACAGTCACAATTACCGTGCTATAACCCGGCACGCATCCGGGAACACACGCCGCACTGTCGCACAAATCGCCTGGGCCAGGCCCCCGAGACAAGGGACTGGCCGCCTTTTCATACCCATGAAGCGCGGCTTCTACACCATCATGACGGCGCAGTTCTGCAGCTCGCTGGCAGACAACGCGCTGTTTGTCGTGGCGATCGAGCTGTTGCGCACCCGCGGCGCGCCGGAGTGGCAGGCGGCCGCGCTGGTGCCCATGTTTGCCCTGTTCTATGTGGTGCTGGCCCCCTTCGTCGGTGCCTTTGCCGACGCCCGCCCCAAGGGCCAGGTGATGTTCATCAGCAATGCGATCAAGGTGGTGGGCTGCCTGCTGATGCTGGGTGGCGTGCACCCGCTGCTGGCCTACACCCTGGTCGGCCTGGGCGCAGCGGCCTACTCGCCGGCCAAGTACGGCATCCTCACGGAACTGCTGCCGCCGTCCCAACTGGTCAAGGCCAACGGCTGGATCGAGGGCCTGACGATCGCCTCCATCATCCTCGGGGTGCTGCTGGG
>SBFU01000114.1 GCA_006227785.1 Burkholderiales bacterium | reverse complement strand
ATGGTGTTGTGGGTGGCCGGTGCCACCAGATAGGCATCGAACGGAGTGCCATCCGACAGGTGCTCGGCGGCCCAGGTCAGGTGACTGACCACAGGCTGGCAGGTGGCCCATTCGAGGGCTTCCCGGGCCACATAGCGCAAGGCATCGTCGGAGGCAAAGGCCACCACCTCGGCTCCATGTCGGCGCAGGCCACGCGCCACTTCGGGCGTCTTCATGGCGGCAATGCCACCGGTCACCAGGAGTGCAATGCGACGCCCCCTGAGTCGGTCGGAGACCAGGGGCACATCGTGATCACCCATGGAGCTGGGCGTCGGCGGAGAAAAATCCCATTCGAAACGTGTCATGACCAGGCCCTGAAACGGCTGCAGGACGTCATGTTAGCGACCCACCGTGCAGCCCGGACCACGCATCGTCCCGATGGACCTGATGACGATCCGGGTCAGGTCGGCCAGGCCAGCTCAGCGGTGCCAGCCGTTGGGTCCACAGGTGGTGCAGGCCATGCACCTTGTCCAGACGGGTGTTGAGCGCTTCGAAATGGTGGGCCTGAAACCGGCTGCGCTTGTGCAGTGCCGCGCTCAGGTCGGGCAGCACCTGCACATCGAACGGGTCGCTGCCGACGATGCCGGCCACAGGGTGATAAGGCTGCCCCGCACCAAAGCTGGCATGGCCATGTTTTCCCAGCGAAGGGTCGCCTTCGACAAACATGGCGATGGCCTCATCGGTGAAGGAGGCATCGGCCACCAGCCATTGGCCCTGCAGTTGCACGGCTGCGCAGTAATGCCGGACCCTGGCCCGCATCAACGGCACCCAGCGAGCAGGCATGAGCAGGGACAAGACCCGCATGGGCAGTTCAATCTCGACAAAACCGGCCTGAAAGCCAAGCGCGCGCCACAGCGCCACCTGCAAGTGGGCTTTGGCGGTGCACACGCCCGAGCCCCGCAGCAGGGTGTCCGAGGCCCGTTCATGCCAGCCTCCGAAACGGTAGGGCATGCGCTGCACGAAAGCAAACACCGCCTGGGCGGAGGCCTCCGCGCTGTCACCCTGCAACCGGTCGGCCACGCGCCGGATCAGCGGGTGCTCGTGGTCGCAGGGGTTCTCCGCCGGGGGCAACAGAAAGCTGGCCGAGGCGGCCTGCTCGGCAGCCTCGGCAGCCATCAGGGCATCCAGAATCTGCGACGCCCCTGCGCCTGAGCCCGCCGACAGGGTCCAGACACGGGCTCCCTGCTCGCCCGCAGACACCGGTCCGGGGACGTCCATCAGGTGGTTGCCCGGACCCCACCAGCGCCCAGGGCCATTGAGCTGGCCCCTGAGCAGCACCGTCAAGGCACCCGCAGACTGCGTGAGCAGTCCTCCGGGCAGCAGGGTCAGCAGCTGGCCCTGTTCAAAAACATCGGGGCCCCGGGGTCCGAGGTAGAGTCCGAGCACGGACTCGACAAAATCGACACGGGTCGCAGAAGGATCAGGCCAAGGCATCATCATGAACGCATGCTAGGCAGGACCCGCGCCCAGCCGGCCGCAGCACCTGTCAGAAATGACAGGTCAGCGTTCACGCGCCACCTCACGGCACAGGCCGTCAGACCGACTGCATCAGTTTCTCAAGCTTGACGGTGTCGGCAGCAAAAGCACGTATGCCCTCGGCCAGTTTTTCAGTGGCCATGGCGTCCTCGTTGAGGGCGTAGCGGAAGCTGGCCTCGTCATACGTCACGAAGGGCTGATCACCGGACTTGGACTGTTCCGGATCAAGGCTGCGCGTCAGCGGTGCATCGGTGGCGGCCAGCTGGGCGAGCAGTTCGGGGCTGATGGTGAGCAGGTCGCAGCCAGCCAGGGCCGTGATCTGTCCCACGTTGCGGAAGCTGGCCCCCATCACCTCGGTGGCGATGCCGAACTTCTTGTAGAAGTCATAGATGCGGCGCACGGATTGCACGCCAGGGTCGTTGGACTGGGCCATGGCGGCCTCGTCCCAGGCAGGACCCGCCTGTTTCTTGTACCAGTCGTAGATGCGGCCGACAAACGGGGATATCAGCTGCACCTTGGCCTGACCACAGGCCACAGCCTGGCAGAAGCTGAACAGCAGGGTGAGGTTGGTGTGGATACCGTCTCTTTCCAGCCGTGCGGCGGCCTGAATGCCCTCCCAGGTCGAGGCGATCTTGATCAGGATGCGGTCCACGTGCACACCCTCACCCTGGTAGAGGTCGATGATGCGGCGAGCCCGGGTCACGGTGGCCTCGGTGTCGAAACTCAGACGGGCGTCGACCTCGGTCGAGACCCGACCGGGCACCAATTGAAGGATCTCGCAACCGAACCGGACCAGCAGCCGGTTCATGGTTTCGTCCAGGCCTTGTGCCCCGTGGCGCTGCACCGCCTCCTTGAGCAGATGGGCGTACTCGGGCTTCTGGACCGCCTTGAGAATGAGGGACGGGTTGGTTGTGGCGTCCCGAGGCGTGTAGGCCGCCATCTGCTTGAAGTCGCCGGTGTCGGCGACGACGGTGGTGTACTGTTTGAGGGCGTCGAGCTGGTTCATATGGGGATTATCGGGTGTAATAAGGTTTCACACCCTGTTGTAACTTCCTGCGCACCCGTGCCTTCACACCATGCTTGACCGCATCAAGGCTTCCCTGCCCTCGCTGGCCCCCGCCGAACAACGTGTCGGTCGGCTGGTGCTGTCCGATCCCCGCAGTTTTGCCGGTCTGCCCGTGTCCGAACTGGCCGAGCGGGCCCACGTGAGCAAGCCGACCGTGGTCCGCTTCTGCCGCAGCATGGGTTACGACGGCCTGTCTGATTTCAAGCTGAAGCTGGCTGGCACCGTCAGTGAAGGCGTGCCGTTCATCCACCGCAGTGTCGACGTGGACGACAAGGTCGGCGATGTGCTGGTCAAGGTGATCGACAACACCGT
>SBFU01000316.1 GCA_006227785.1 Burkholderiales bacterium | reverse complement strand
GGCGGCCCAGCCCAGGTACCAGGCCAGGCTGCGGCGCGTGCGTGCTGCCTCGGCGAGGGTGGCCAGGTGCGGCTGCGTGCTTGTCGTGCTGCTCATCTCAGGTCTCCAGGTGTGACAAGGCCCGCCGTTTGACGGGCGGGCCCGGGTCGTTGTCGCTTATTGCAGGGCGGCCAGTTGCTTGTCGATATCGGCCAGGCGGGCGGCCTTGTCGTTGGCAGCCAGCGTGGTGTCGGCCTCGATCTTGTTGCGCTTGCTGAACAGGTCCAGCTCGCGGATCGGGATCAGCTGGGCGTTGGTCGATGGCTTGAAGCCCGAGAGCTTGGAGATCTTCATGACGATCTCCTTCTCGCGCGCATCGGTCTTGGCGTAGTTGTAGAAGAAGTTCTTGATCTTCTCCTTGGTCTCGGCGGGCAGGTCCTTGTGGATCACCATGGGGTCCAGGGGGATCAGCGGCGAGGTCCAGACGACACGGATGTCCTTGAACTTCTCGGGTTGGCGTTCCTTGATCTTGCCCAGGTTCTCGCTGTTGTTGGTGGCCACATCGACCTGCTTGTTGGCCACAGCCAGGGCATTGGTTTCATGGTTGGCGCTGCGCACCACCTTGAAGTGGACCTTGGGGTCGATCTTGTTCTTGGCGAACACATAGAAGCCCGGCACCAGGAAGCCGGAGGTGGAGTTCGGGTCACCGTTGCCGAAGGACAGGTTCTTGCCGTTCTTGAGCACGTCGTCCAGCGACTGGATCGGGCTGTCCTTGTGCACGATCAGGTGCGAGTAGTAGCCCTGGGTGCCATCGGCGTTGACCATCTGGGCAAAGACCTCGCCGTTGGCGCGGTCCACCGCTTCCATGGCCGACTTGTTGCCCAGCCAGGCCACCTGCACCTTGTTGAAGCGCATGCCTTCGATGATGCCGGCGTAGTCGGGTGCGAAGAAGGCCGTGACCTTCAGGCCCGTCTGCTTGGCCATGTCGTCGATCAGCGGCTGCCAGTCGGCCTTCAGGTTCTGGGTGGCTTCGGTGGAGATGATGCCGAAGTTGATTTGCTGGGCATGGGCCGCAGCGGCCAGGGTCAGGCCGAGCGAGACGGCGGCGAGGGTCTGTTTGATCATGGTCGGATCCTTGGGAGGGGTTGGGAAAAGGGGAATGGCCAAGGCGGCTACCGCCTCAGGCCGCCTGGGCCAACGGCGTGGGCCAGGCCACCACGGCGGGCGCGGGGGCCGGTTGCGCGGGTTCGTGCAGCGAGCTGCTGCCATTGAGGATTTCGTCGGCCTGCATGCCGTACAGGTTGCGCAGCAAGGCCGGGGTCAGGTTGCGCGACGGCCCGTCGTAGACCACGCGTCCCTGGTGAAGCGCCACCACACGCGGGCAGTAGCGCATGGCCATGTCCACCTGGTGCAGCGACACCAGCACCGTGCTGCCATCTTCGCGGTGGATGCGAGAGAGGATCTCCATCACCTTGCGCGAGGACTCCGGGTCCAGCGAGGCAATGGGCTCGTCGGCCAGCACCACCTTGGCGCCCTGCACCAGGGTGCGTGCGATGGCGGCGCGCTGCTGCTGGCCGCCCGAGAGCGTCGAGGCACGCTGCGAATGGCACTCGGCAATGCCGACGCGGGCCAGGGCTTCGATGGCCATGCCGCGTTCGTGGGCGGTGAACCAGCGCGTCCAGCTGCGCCACCAGGGCATGCTGTGCAGGCGACCGACCAGCACGTTCACCAGCACCGGCAGTCGGTCGACCAGGTTGAACTGCTGGAACACGAAGCCCACTTCGGAACGGATGCTGCGCACGTCGCGTTCGATACGGCCTTCGCGCTGGACGCAGCGGCCGGCCACCTCGATCAGCGAGCCTTGTGTGGCATCGCCCGCTGTCAGACCGGCGATGTGGCGCAACAGGGTCGACTTGCCCGAACCTGACGCGCCAATGAGTGCCACCATCTCGCCCGGGCGTACCTCCAGGTTGATGTTGTCCAGGGCCAGCTTGCCGCCGGCGAAGCGCTTGCTCAGGTTCTGGATGCGCAGGGCATGGGACATGGGGTCTCTCCTTGAGAGTTATCTAGACAACCCGCAGTGTCAGCCGGACATGTGACAGCTGTTTGAAGCTTCGGGGAAACTTTCGTGGCGAGGTGCATAGCGGTGCAGGAAGCGCCGCAGGTCCGAGAAGTCGGGCAGCCGTTCGGCCAGGGTGTCGTGGTCCCAGTCCCACCAGGCGGTGGCCACCAGTGCGTCGGCGATGTCGCGTGCGAAGCGCATGCGAAGCAGCCGCGCCGGCGCGCCAGCGACGATCGCGTAGGCCGGCACATCGCGCGTGACGACCGAATTGCTGCCCACCACGGCGCCGTGCCCGATGCGCACGCCCGGCATGATCACCACGCCGTGCCCGATCCAGGTGTCGTGCCCGATCCTGACCCGCTGTCGCTGGCGCCAGCCGAACAGCGTCTCGTCGTCGCCATCGGCCAGACCGTAGCGCGAGAGCCGGTAGGTGAAGTGGTGCTGGCTCGGCCGGTCCATCGGGTGAAAGCCCGGGTTGATGCGCACCATGGCCGCGATGTTGGCGAACTTGCCGATATCGGTACCGATCAGCTCGCAGCCACGGCTGAGGTAGCTGTAGTCGTCCAGGCTGCAGTCGCTCATGTGCACCTGCGGACCGACTTCGGTGTAGCGGCCGAAGCGGCAGTCCTGCACCACCGCTGTCGGGTCCAGCGTGGGCGCTTCGGTCAGCCGGGGCGCCACCTGCACGTTGTGGGCGGCCACATGGGTCCAATGGGTGCTCATGTTGATCGTCCCCCCTTACAGCACGCGCTGGCCTTCGCGCCAGACGGCGCGCACCACGGCGTGGTGGTGGCCGTCGGCCACCTCGACCACCCTCACCTGCACCAGGTCGGCCCTGAGGCCGGTGGCGATTTCGCC
>SBFU01000087.1 GCA_006227785.1 Burkholderiales bacterium | reverse complement strand
TCCACGTCGGCCTTGTTTGCGAAGTACAGGTAGCGGCGGTTGGCCTGGGATTCACCGGCGAACGCGTCCTTCAGGCACTGCTCGGTTTTCGAGCCTTTCAATGCGGGCATCGTCATCTCCTTCACGTGGGTTTAAGAATCGCCCGGCAGTGCCCACCCAAACGGGTCAACGCCGCCGAGACGGTCAAACCATACGCAGTTTGGAGACCCAAGTCCAATTGCGCGGGCCTATGTGACGAATTGACTCAGCCTATTGGAAGAGATTTATTGATACTCGTTCTCAACACCCTGCCCACCCCAGGTCATGGCAGGTCGGCAGGCCGTGGCAACCAGCCCAGCGCCCGCGCGTGCAGGCTTTGCACATACAGCCGGTCGGCCGTTTCCGTGATGGCGGTTGTCTCGGGGTAGGCGCCCGTCGGGTCCTGCCAGTCCAGCAGGAGTTTCCCTTGTTCGTCGAAGGCCAGCACATGACCATAAGGCTTGGGAATGGGCCACAAGACGCGGGGCAGGCGCAGGGTCAGTTCACGCAGCCAGGGCTTGCCGGCCATGTCGTCGATCAGGGCGCTGCGCGGCTTGACCAGCCCGACCCAGATGCGTCCCGCCCCGCCGCGCATCAGGTTGTCCGGGTAGCCCGGCAGGTTGTCCAGCAGCACGCGGGCGCCGCCAGCGGGCCCGCCGGACAGATCAAGCCCCCGGCTGTCGGCCGGAATCGCCCAGACGCGGTAGCGGCCGGTCTCGGCCACGTAGAGGGTCTTCTCGTCCTGGGACAGTGCAATGCCATTGGCAAACGACAGGCCGCGCGCCACCTCCCAGGTCTGCCCGCTTTCGGTATCGTGGCCGATGACACGGCCAGTGGCCGATTGCTCCAGGATGTCCAGCACACTGGCTTCGAAAGTGCCGCCCCAGTCGCGCGCACCGAAGCGGGTGGACGCATCGGTCAGATACAGGCGTTCGGGCTGCGCGGGCTGCCGAGTGGCCACCACCGCATCGGCGTAGCGGATGGGGTCGCCCGCCACCGCATCGGCCAGCACCCGGACCTGTCCGTCGGCCTCGATGCGCAGCAGGCCACGCATCGCATCGGCCGCCACCAGGCGCCCTTCCCGGTCGAAGTCGAAACCCAGCACCCGTCCGCCCGTCTCGGCAAACACCGTGCGCTGCTGCCCATCGGGTTGCATCGCCAGCACGCGGCCGCTGGCCACTGTGGTGTAGAGCCGGCCGTCGGGCCCGATCTGCACATGCTCGGGCCCTTCCTCGCCCCCCAGGTCAATGGTCTGCAAGCCCGCCAGCCGGTCGTTCACGGCATGCACCCCGGTGTAGCCGGGCGATGGCAGCGGGGCCCATGCACGGGCCTCGATGGGCACCGGCCAGACCAGCAGATAGGCAGCGATCAGGCCCGACAGGGCCAGCACGGTCATGAGCCGGCGCAAGGTTTTCATAGGCTTTCTTCCCAGGTATCGGCGCGCCACCGGATGGTGGTCCGCGCCCTTAAAATGGGAAGTTTGCCCGGGCCACCGATCGCGCCCGGTCTCGCGCCTGACAACTCCTGCAAGACATCCATGACACAGCCCAGCGAGCAACCCGGCCTCAACAGCCTGTCCAAGTCCTTCGAGCCGGCGCCGATCGAATCGCGCTGGGGCCCCGAATGGGAACGCCGCGGCTACGGCGTGGCGGGCTTCAGGGGCACGGGTGAGGCCCAGGCCGACGCACCGTCGTTCGCCATCCAGCTGCCACCACCCAATGTCACCGGCACGCTGCACATGGGCCATGCCTTCAACCAGACCATCATGGACAGCCTCACCCGCTACCACCGCATGATGGGCTTCAACACGGTCTGGGTGCCTGGCACCGACCACGCCGGCATCGCCACCCAGATCGTCGTCGAACGCCAGCTGCAGGCCCAGGGCGTCAGCCGCCACGACATGGGCCCCACCCCGGCCGAAGCCCGTAAGAACTTCGTGGCCAAGGTCTGGGAGTGGAAGGAACAGTCGGGCAACACCATCACCACCCAGATGCGCCGCATGGGCGACTCGGTGGACTGGAGCCGCGAGTACTTCACCATGGACGACAAGCTGTCCAGGGTGGTGACCGAGACCTTCGTGCGCCTCTACGAACAGGGCCTGATCTACCGCGGCAAGCGCCTGGTCAACTGGGACCCGGTGCTCAAGACCGCCGTGTCCGACCTGGAGGTCGAGAGCGAAGAGGAAGACGGCTCGCTCTGGCACATCGCCTACCCGCTGGTCGATGGCAGCGGCCACCTGACCGTGGCCACCACCCGCCCCGAGACCCTTCTGGGTGACGTGGCCGTCATGGTCCACCCGGAAGACGAGCGCTACCGGCACCTGATCGGCCAGTACGTGAAGCTGCCGCTGTGCGACCGCGAGATCCCGGTCATCGCCGACGAATACGTCGACCGCGAGTTCGGCACCGGCGTGGTCAAGGTCACCCCCGCCCACGACGCCAACGACTACGCGGTCGGCCAGCGTCACCAGCTGCCCATCATCGGCGTGCTGCACCTGGACGCCACCATCAACGACAACGCCCCGGCCAAGTACCGCGGCCTGGACCGCTTCGTGGCCCGCAAGCAGGTGGTCGCCGACCTGGAAGCCGCCGGCCTGCTGGTGGAGGTCAAGAAACACCGCCTGATGGTGCCGCGCTGCGCCCGCACCGGCCAGGTGATCGAGCCCATGCTGACCGACCAGTGGTTCGTGAACATGAGCGAGGTGGGCCGGGGCGACGCCACCGGCAAGAGCATCGCGCAGAAGGCCATCGACGCAGTCTCCAGCGGACAGGTGACGTTCGTGCCCGAGAACTGGGTCAACACCTACAACCAGTGGATGAACAACATCCAGGACTGGTGCATCAGCCGCCAGCTCTGGTGGGGCCACCAGATCCCGGCCTGGTA
>SBFU01000479.1 GCA_006227785.1 Burkholderiales bacterium | reverse complement strand
TGCTCGATGGCGTCGCGGCGCAGGGCGTTGAGCTGGGAGGCGGGCACGAAGCGTGGCCCATTCAGGTTCAGCGTCACGTCGAGCGGCTGGAACAGGGTGTCGCCCAGGCGCGAGAGGTTCTCGCGCAGCTTGGCCTCGGCCTGGCTCGGGTCCTTGGCGTCCTGCAGCGGACCGGGCAGGGTGGCGCTGCCGCTGTGGCCGTCCTCGTCGGTGACGGTGAGTTGCAGGCCGTCGGCGGTCTCATGAAGCGTGAGCCAGGCGCCGATGCGGCGTTCGGCCGACTTCTTCTCCAACCCGCGCACCCAGTCCATGTCGCGGTTGCGGTTGACCTGCACGCCCTGGCGCAGGTCCTTGAAGCCTTCCATTGGGTCCTTCGGGAACACCCGCCACAGGCCCTTCTTGTTGACGGCTTCGGCCCGGTTGATCTGCAGGCCCACCAGTTCCTTTTGCAGGTTCAGGTAGCACAGGCCGTCGCCGTTGTGGATGACGGTGGCGGTGTCGTCCACCTGCAATTCGACGAAGTTGGCGCCGGTGGCGGTCACGTGGCCGATCGGGCGCCCCGGGTTCTTCGGTGTATCGAAGGCGCCGATGTCTTCCTTGCGGCCGTTGACGAAATAGTCGGTGAACTCGCGGTTGAAGTTCTGGTCGGGGTCGGGCTGGAAGTGGAAGGTGCACTCGCCGCTGCTGGCTCGGGCCAGCTCGGGCCGTTCTTCCAGGATCTCGTCCAGCAGCACACGGTAGTGCGCGGTGATGTTCTTGACGTAGGCCATGTCCTTGTAGCGGCCTTCGATCTTGAAGCTGCGCACGCCGGCGTCGATGATCTGGCGCAGATTGTTGCTCTGGTTGTTGTCCTTCATCGAGAGCACGTGCTTGTCGTGCGCCACGATGCGGCCCTGGCTGTCCTTCACCTCATAGGGCAGGCGGCAGGCCTGCGAGCAGTCGCCGCGGTTGGCGCTGCGCCCGGTGTGGGCGTGGCTGATGTAGCACTGGCCGCTGTAGGCCACGCAGAGCGCGCCGTGCACGAAGAACTCGAGGATGGCGCGGCCGGGGGCGTCCTTGGGGCCGAGCGCGGCGTCGATGGCGGCGATCTGCGGCAGCGTCAGCTCGCGCGCCAGTACGATCTGGCTCAGGCCCACGTCCTGCAGGAAGCGGGCCTTCTCGGGCGTGCGGATGTCGGTCTGGGTGCTGGCGTGCAACTGGATCGGCGGCAGGTCGATTTCCAGCAGGCCCATGTCCTGGATGATCAGCGCGTCCACCCCCGCGTCGTACAGCTGCCAGGCCAGTTGACGCGCCGGTTCCAGTTCGTCGTCGCGCAGGATGGTGTTCATCGTCACGAAGATGCGGCTGTTGTAGCGGTGGGCGCACTGCACCAGGCGGGCGATGTCCTGCACGCTGTTGTCGGCGCTGGTGCGGGCGCCGAACGACGGCCCGCCTATGTAGACCGCATCGGCTCCATGGTTGACCGCCTCGATGCCGATGTCGACATCGCGCGCGGGGGCAAGCAGTTCAAGTTGATGGGGCAGCATCTTGTTCCGGAAAATCTTGAGGGCAGGGCCATGGCCTGGTCGGTACACAGGCAGAATGCGGGGCAGTCCGATATTCTCCCGGAGAACATGCATGTCTGCACCTGACCGTCTGTCCAATACCAGCATCGTTCTCGTACACGGCGCCTGGCACGGCGCCTGGTGCTGGAGGCGGGTGCTGCCCCTGCTGCGGCATGCAGGCGTTGAGACGCACGCCGTCACTCTGACAGGGGTGGGTGAACGGGCCCATCTGCTGAGCCCGATGGTGGGTGTCGACACCCATGTCCAGGATGTCATCGGACTGATTGAAGCCGAGGAATTGCAGCGGGTGGTGCTGGTTGGCCACAGCTACGCGGGAAACCTGATCACCTGCGTTGCCGACCGCCTGGAGCGCAGCCGGCCTGGCGTCCTGAGCCACTTGGTCTATCTGGATGCGAGCGTTCCTGAGCCCGGCACCTCCTGGAGTACCCCTCATGCGCCCGAAACCGTGGCCAAGCGAGCGGCCGAAGCCAAAGCCAGCAGCGGTGGTCTGAGCTTTCCGCCACCCGATGCCGGCGTTTTCGGTCTGGCGGGCTCCGACAGGGATTGGGTCAACCGTCGGCAGACACCGCAGCCCTACCGCCCTTACCACGAGATCCTGCAGTTCGATCCGCAGCTGGTGTGGCGCATACCACGCAGTTTCATTGACTGCACGAACCCGCCTCTGCCAACCATCGACGCCGCTCGTCGCCGGGTGCGCAGCGAGCCGGGCTGGACGGTTTACGAACTGGCCACCGGCCACGACCCCATGGTCAGTGCACCCAGAGAGCTGGCCCAGTTGCTGCTCAAGGTGCATCACCAGGCCACCCAGCCCAGATGAGTGCGAGCGTCTTTCCCGGTGACCAGGGCCGGCTTGACCGGATCGACCTGCTGCGTGCAACAGCCATGATCTGGATGACGGTCTACCACTTCTGCTTCGATCTGAACCATTTCGGAATCATTGAGCAGAACTTCTACCGCGATCCGTTCTGGACCTGGCAGCGCACGGCCATCGTCAGCCTTTTCCTGTTCACCGCCGGCCTGTCGCAGGCGGTGGCGCTGCAGCAGGGACAGGGCTGGCCGCGGTTCTGGAAGCGCTGGGTACAGGTGGCCGGCGGGGCGTTACTGGTCACCGCCGGTTCCTGGCTGATGTTCCCGCACTCCTTCATCTACTTCGGCATCCTGCACGGTATCGCGGCGATGCTGATCCTGGTCCGGCTGACGGCCGGCTGGGGCGCCTGGCTCTGGCCGCTGGGCGCGCTGGCGATCTCGATGAAGTGGGTGGCGCCCGGGGTGATCGACGCCTTTCCCTCACTGACGTTCCTGAACCAGCCCGGCTGGAACGCGCTGGGCTTCATCAG
>SBFU01000017.1 GCA_006227785.1 Burkholderiales bacterium | reverse complement strand
TCGTCGTGCAGGCGGCGCAGCCAGCGGCGCAGCTCCTTGCGCACCTTGGCGTCCAGGGCGCCGAAAGGTTCGTCCAGCAGCAGCACCTTGGGTTCCACTGCCAGCGCCCGCGCCAGAGCGATGCGCTGGCGTTGACCTCCGGAGAGCTGTGAAGGGTATCGATCGGCGAGCCAGTCCAGCTGGACCAGCCCCAGAAGCTCGTGCACCTTGGCCTTGATCTGCGCTTCGCCGGGGCGCTGCCCGCGCGGCTTGACGCGCAGGCCGAAGGCCACGTTCTCGAACACCGTCATGTGGCGAAACAGCGCGTAGTGCTGGAACACGAAGCCCACGTTGCGCTCGCGCACGTGCACATCGGTGGTGTCTTCGCCGCTGAACAGGATGCTGCCGGTGTCCGGCGTCTCCAGCCCGGCGATGATGCGCAGCAGCGTGGTCTTGCCGCAGCCCGAAGGCCCCAGCAGGGCCAGCAGCTCGCCGGAGTCGATGTCCAGGTTGACGCTTTTCAGGGCGTGGAACTGGCCGAAATGTTTGTTGACGTCCCGGATCTGGATGCTCATGGTGGTGTCCGTTGTCGGTTCAGGAGGCTGCACGAACGGCGGCCGGGACAAATTCGCGCGCCGGCCTTTTTGTGATCGGCGAGGCCGGCGACGGGGTCGGCGGGCGCTCGGGCGGCAGTTCGGCCAGGGCCATCATTTCGCGCTCATGGCTCCACTCGACGAAGCTCTTGATGGCCAGGGTGACCAGCGCCAGCAGGGCCAGCAGCGAGGCCACGGCGAACGCGGCCACCGACTGGTACTCGTTGTAGAGCACCTCGATGTGCAGGGGCATGGTGTTGGTCTGGCCGCGGATGTGCCCCGAGACCACCGAGACGGCACCGAACTCGCCCATGGCGCGCGCGTTGCACAGGATCACGCCGTAGATGAGACCCCATTTCACGTTCGGCAGGGTCACGCGCCAGAAGGTCTGCCAGCCGGTGGCGCCCAGCACGATGGCCGCCTGCTCCTCGTCGTTGCCCTGGGCCTGCATCAGCGGAATCAGCTCGCGGGCGATGAACGGGAAGGTGATGAACAGCGTGGCCAGGATGATGCCGGGCACCGCAAAAATGATCTTGATGTCGTTGGCCATCAGCCAGGGGCCGAACCAGCCCTGGGCGCCGAACACCAGCACGTAGACGAGGCCGACCACCACCGGCGAGACCGAGAACGGCAGGTCGATCAGCGTGGTGAGAAAGGCCTTGCCCCGGAACTCGAACTTGGCCACACACCAGGCCGCGGCCACGCCGAACACCAGGCTCACCGGCACCGAGATGGCCGCGGTAAGCAGGGTCAGGCGGATGGCCGACCAGGCATCGGGCTCCCTGATGGCTTCCCAGTACGCGCCCCAGCCCTTGCGCAGCGCCTCGGTGAAAACGGCCGCCAGCGGCAACACCAGGAACAGGAACATGAAGCCCAGGGCCAGCGAAATGAGCAGCCAGCGGACCCAGGCGGCTTCACTGGTGCCCTTGCGGGCCGAACGGGTCTGGTTCGGGCTCATTGCATGGTCCCCACGGCGCGCCTGCGCTGCCAGGCCTGCAGGCCGTTGATGAGCAGCAGCAGCAGGAACGAGATCACCAGCATCACGGTGGCCACGGCGGTGGCGCCCGCGTAGTCGTACTGCTCCAGCTTGCCGATGATGATGAGCGGGGTGATTTCAGAGATCATGGGCATGTTGCCGGCAATGAAGACCACCGAACCGTATTCCCCCACAGCGCGCGCAAAGGCCAGGGCAAAGCCGGTCAGCAGGGCCGGCAGGATGGTCGGCAGGATGACCCGGCTGAAGGTCTGCCAGCGCGTGGCCCCCAGGCAGGTGGCGGCCTCTTCCAGCTCCTTTTCGGCGTCTTCGAGCACCGGCTGCACCGTGCGCACCACAAAGGGCAGGCCGATGAAGATCAGGGCGATGACCACGCCATTGGGGTTGAAGGCCAGCTGGATGCCGTAGGGCTCGAAGAACTGTCCCACCCAGCCGTTGCCCGCCAGCAGCGCGGTCAGCGAAATGCCGGCCACGGCGGTGGGCAGGGCAAACGGCAGGTCCACCAGCGCGTCGACGATTTTCTTGCCCGGAAAGCTGTAGCGCACCAGCACCCAGGCCACCAGCAGGCCGGCGAACAGGTTGACCGTGGCCGCGATCAGCGAGGCTCCGAAGGTCAGCCGGTACGAGGCCATCACGCGCGGGGCGGTGACCGCGTCCCAGAACTCGGCCCAGCTCAGCGACATCGTCTTGAAAATGAGCGCCGACAGCGGAATCAGCACGATCAGGCTGAGGTACAGCAGCGTGTACCCCAGCGTGAGGTTGAAACCCGGCAGGACGCGCGCGCTGCGGCGCACACCAGAGAGTGGAGCCATCCCGGCGGACAGCGTGGCAGAGCTCATGTGGCAAACCCGAAGAGTGGAACCGACGAGGTGGGACCGGGCGAACCGCGTCGGCCGCCCGGCGCAGGGTCAGCGGTTCGTGTAGAGCCGGTCAAACAGCCCGCCGTCGTTGAAATGCACACGCTGCGCCTCGGCCAGCGAGCCGAAGTACTGCTCCACCGTGAACAGCCGGATCGGCTTGAAGGCGTGGCTGTATTTCTTCAGGATCTCTTCGTTGCGCGGACGGATGTTGTGGCGAGCTGCGATCTCCTGGCCCTCCGGGCTGTACAGGAAGTCCAGGTAGGCCTTGGCGAGCTCGGCGCTGCCCTTCTTGTTGACGGTGCGCTCGACGATGGCCACCGGGTTCTCGGTCAGCAACGAGGCGCTGGGGTGAATGGCATCGACACGGCCTTTGCCGAACTCGTTGTCCACCGACACCACTTCGGACTCGAAGGTCACCAGCACGTCGCCGATGTTTCTCTGCAGAAAAATGCCGGTGGCATCGCGCCCGCCGCGGGCCAGCACC
>SBFU01000434.1 GCA_006227785.1 Burkholderiales bacterium | reverse complement strand
ATGCGAGCTTTCGCCCAGCGCCATTGAGTAATAGCGTATGTTCGATTGAACCCATTGAAGGGCTTCGGATACTTTGGCATCCTCGTCGGGCAACGATCTCCAGCCTTCGACCAGCGTCTGAACCTCAGGTGGCAACTCGGCATCGACCCGAAACAGGCCGGATGCCCAGTCCGTCAAGGCTTGCCAGTCTGGATATTCGCTGACCTGCAGCGAGCGGAAGGGTTGCGCATGGATTGGCAACTGGGGCTCGGCCATGACGGCGGCCAATTGCCGCCCCTCAAATGTCAGGCGCCTTTCCCCTCCTTCACGGGACTCGGTTGGCTCAGGCAGGTCACTTTTTGATCCATCTCCCACCCATGTCCATCGCAAGGGCCGGTCGGCCGGGGTGACAATGACAACGCGCCGTCGCTCGACTGGAACCGCATCATCCCAACCGAAGAGGTCGGAATATCGTTCACCCAGGATCGGGTTGCTGCCCTCAACGCCCACAACGACCTGTAGCGCGTCACCTACTCGAATATCCGGCAACAACAACGAGGCCGTGATGGCGCCGCTGTACACGCCACTTTCCAGTTGGGTTTCCCTTTGCAAAAAGCGCACCCCGGCCGTTTCGGTGTGGTCGATCACCTCGCCTCCCCGCAAGATCGCCAACCGGTGCAGCGTCATACGCTGGTACGCCGGGTTGAAATGCAGCATCACCTGGCCAAGCCGACCCAGATCCCTGACATCGTGAACCTGCGTCACCCGGTGAAGCACCCAGGCACGCTTGGGCGCCACCCGTACATGAGACTCAGACAGCAAGACTTGCGTAGCCACACCGGTCGGGCGAGGTGTCGGCGCCTCGGACAGTTGTGCCCAGCCCGGCATGTTGGGGGCACGGTGAAAGGCATCCGCCGCCAGAGTCACCTCGCGCAGGCCTTCGGCCTGGGCCGTCCCCTGCGCCTGAACGGGCCCGATACCCAAAATGAACGTGGCGGCTATCAGCCCGAACCATGCCCAGTCACGCAGTCCCCTTGCCTGTCCACGCAGCATTCCATCCTCCTTTGATGAACCTGATGCCGACCTGGTCGGCTCCTAGTCGCGTGGAGGATGATACCGGCCGTTACCGCTGTTGCACGAAGCTCACTTCTGGGTCGGCAGGCCTCAGCCACCGGATCCTGGATCATGGAGCGCCCCCAACGTGCCCAGAAAGGCATCGATGACCTCACACGTCCGTACGGGCGCATCCACCACGCTGATGTGCGCGGTCGGCAGAGCAACAAAGCTCCCTCTTGGCAGGGTGGCTGCGGCGCGGCGCAGGTCTTCCAGCGGATACATGCCGTCGTGCTCACCCGCCACGAACAGGGTGGGCACCGCAATCTGGCCCAGGCGCGACGCCAGGTCGGCCCGCTCCACCAGCACCGACTGCACCGAGCGCGCCAGGGCACGGCCGTCGGCCTGGGCCAAATGGTCGTGAAACGAGGTCATGAACGGCTTTTGCTGCGTCCGTGTGGATGGCAGAAAGAAAGCCCGGGCCACGCCATCGGTGTAGACGCGCAGCCCGTGCATCCAGCGTGCGCCCCAGGTGACGAAGCGGTCGCCCAGACCTCCCCGGCTCGGAAACACCGGCGTATTGAGCATGACCAGCGCACGGGTGCGCGCGGGGAACATCAACGCGAACTCGCCACCCACCAGTCCGCCCCAGGACGTGCCGATGCAGACCACCGCTTGCTGCACCCCCAGCTGGTCCAGCACCTGCGCCTGGGCCTGTGCGCATTGCGCCATGCTGAAACCGCCTGGCGCCGGTCCGCTGCGGCCATGGCCAGGGCCGTCGATCAGCAGCACCCGGTACCGCCGTCGCCACTGGACCACCTGCGGCAGGTAGATGCGGTGGTCGGCCAGGATGGACGGCCACAGCACCAGCACCTGGGTCGGCCCGGCGGCCCCCGGCAGCTGGCTGTCGTGCACCGACAGCTCCCCCAGCTCCGTGCGGACACGGTGCTCCACCAGAGGCACCGCGTCGTTGCCGATGAAACGGGCAGCCTCTGGTGCCGTTGTGCTGAGCCCATCCCATCCGAATGCCATGTGCTGCTCCTGATGCGGGCCGCGGCACCGTGCCACGCCCCTAAGTTAACGCCGTTAACTTTAGCGTACCGCCCAGACCATGTCAACAGTGTTAACATCGCAGCATGACAACGGCCGCACGCTCCCCCAGCTACCACCACGGCGACCTGCGTCAGGCCCTGCTGACCGCAGCCGCCACCCGCGACCCGGAGACCCTGTCATTGCGTGAACTGGCCCAGGGCCTGGGGGTGACCGCCGCCTCCGTGTACCGCCACTTCGACAACAAGCAGGCCTTGCTCGATGAACTGGCCGCGCGGGGTTTCGAACAGCTTCGGCAGCGCTTCGCGGCCGCCTTCGACCCGGCACAGCCACCCACCGACGGTCCTGAAGCCATCGAGCGCCTGCGCCGGCTGGGCGAGGCTTACCTGTCCTTTGCCGATGACGAGCCCGCCCTGTGGCGCCTGATGTTCGGGGTACACGCGGCGCAATACCGCGCGGCGGCCACCGCCAGCGGACAGCCCAGCAGCTACGACCACCTGCCCGCCGCCCTGCTCGGCCTCAAGACCTGCGGACTCATCCCCGAGGAACCCCAGGCCGCCGATGTCCTCTTCGCCTGGAGCGCCATCCACGGCCTGGCCGCCCTGCGCCTGGGACAGGTACCCGCCGCCCGGGGCCCGGTCCGGTCGGTCGCGCAGGACATGGTGCAGCGGCTGGTGCGTGGGCTTGGGGGTGACGGTCTGTGGCTGGCAGGTGACCGGTAACTGGCCTCATTCCGGGGTGATGTGGGTCAACAGACAACTGTCGAACCAGCTCACGCAGTCTGCTGGCACCCAGGGAACCTTTCTCTTAGCACTCACTCTCAGAGAGT
>SBFU01000004.1 GCA_006227785.1 Burkholderiales bacterium | reverse complement strand
AGTTGCAGCTCTGCAGCAGCTTGGCCACGATGTTCTCGACGTCTTCGCCCACGTAGCCAGCTTCGGTCAGCGTGGTGGCATCGGCCATGACAAAAGGCACATTGAGCATGCGCGCCATGGTCTGGGCCAGCAAAGTCTTGCCGGAGCCGGTCGGCCCGATCAGCAGGATGTTGCTCTTGGTCAGCTCGACATCGTCCTTGCGTGCGCCCTGCTTGTGGCGCAAACGCTTGTAGTGGTTGTAGACCGCCACCGCCAGCGCCCGCTTGGCGGCCTCCTGCCCGATGACGTAGTTGTCGAGGTTGGACTTGAGCTCCGCCGGCGTGGGCAGCTCGTCACCCTGGGTCTTGACCGACTCCAGGCCCGGCAACTCGTCGCGGATGATGTCGTTGCAGAGATCGATGCACTCGTCGCAGATGAACACCGACGGGCCGGCGATCAGCTTCTTGACCTCGTGCTGGCTCTTGCCGCAGAAGGAGCAGTAAAGAGCCTTTTCACTCGAAGCGGCTTTCTTATCGGCCATGTGTGGTGCTGCCGGGCAGGATCGGGTTCAGATGGTTCAATGATAGATCAAGCGGGCACAGGTCCAAACGCCGGAAAAGCACCCATACGGAGGCCCGACTTGGACCGCAAAGAGCACTTTTTCATGCACTGTCCCTGATCAGCTCGCGCTGGGGCGCCGCTCGATGACCTTGTCGATCAGGTCGTACTCGACCGATTCGGCGGCACTGAGGTAGTAATCGCGTTCGGTGTCACGCTCGATCTTGTCCAGCGGCTGCCCGGTGCGCTCGGCCAGGATGCGGTTGAGCTGCTCGCGGGTCTTGAGGATCTCACGCGCGTGGATTTCGATCTCGGTGGCCTGACCCTGCGTGCCGCCCAGCGGCTGGTGGATCATGACCTTGGAATTGGGCAGCGCGAAACGCTTGCCCTTGGCGCCGGCGGCCAGCAGGAAGGCGCCCATGCTGGCGGCCATGCCGACGCACAGGGTCGAGACGTCCGGCTTGATGAAGTTCATGGTGTCGAAGATGGCCATGCCGGCGCTGACCGACCCGCCGGGCGAGTTGATGTAGAAGGAGATGTCCTTGTCGGGGTTCTCGCTTTCCAGGAACAGCAGCTGCGCCACGACCAGGTTGGCCGATTGGTCGTTGACCGGGCCGACCAGGAAGATCACACGCTCCTTGAGCAGGCGCGAATAAATGTCGTAGGCACGTTCGCCGCGGCCCGACTGTTCGATCACCATGGGCACCATGCCCAGACCCTGGATATCCATTGCGCTCATGCGTTTCTCCATGTGTTGTGTCATTGCCATGCCGCTACTGTAACCAACCTGGGGCGTTGCCGCGGCGGGCCGTGCAATTCCTGCAGGCCACAGCAGGTGGCGACAAAACGACACACGACAAGAGCCCGGGCAAAAAAAGAGGGCGGGATGCCCCGCCCTCCTTCGGATACGGACCGCGGCCGTGCAATCAGGCCTGACCCATCAGTTCGTCGAAGCCGATGTCCTTGTCGCTCACCTTGGCTTTCGAGAGCACGTATTCCGTGACATTGTTCTCGATCACCACAGCCTCGATCTCGCCCATGCGGCGGTTGTCGCTCTGGTACCAGCGCACGACATCGGCTGGTTGCTCGTAGGAGGAGGCCAGCTCCTGGATGTGGGCCTGGATCTGCTCGGGCTTGGCCTGCAGGTCATGGCTGCGCACCAGCTCGGCGACGACCAGCCCCAGGCGCACCCGGCGCTCGGCCTGCGGACGGAAGAGATCTTCCGGAATGGGGGCTTTCTCGGCGTCCTTGACACCCCGTTGCTTGAGGTCGGCACGGGCGCCTTCGATCAGGCGATCCAGCTCGGCCTGGACGACCGACTTGGGCAGGTCCAGCTCGGCCTTGGCCGCGAGGGCATCCATGGCAGCCTGTTTGTTGCGGGCCTGCAGGCGGAATTTGACCTCGCGCTCCAGGTTCTTCTTGATGTCGGCGCGCAGCGCCTCAACCGTGCCGTCGGCAATGCCCAGAGACTTGGCCAGCTCTTCGTTGATCTCTGGCAGGTGAGCGGCCTCCACCTTGTGCAGGGTCACCATGAAATCGGCCGTCTTGCCCGCCACGTCCTTGCCGTGGTAGTCCTCCGGGAAGGCCAGCGGGAAGGTCTTGGACTCACCCGTCTTCATGCCACGGACCGCATCTTCGAATTCCTTGAGCATCTGGCCATCGCCGACGATGAACTGGAAGCCCTCGGCCTTGCCGCCTTCGAAGGCCTCGCCGTCGATCTTGCCGGCGAAATCGATGGTCACGCGGTCGCCGTCCTGGGCGGCCTCGTCCTTGGCACGCTGGCCAAAGGTGCGGCGCTGCTTGCGAAGGATGTCCAGGGTGCGGTCGATGGCGGCGTCGCTGACCGAAGCGGTGACGCGCTCGACCTCGGCCGTGCTCAGATCGCCAATCTTGACCTCGGGGTAGACCTCGAACACGGCATCAAAGGCCAGCTGGCCTTCAGGTGCGCCGTCCTTCTCGGTGATCTGGGGCTGGCCGGCCACGCGCAGCTTGGCTTCATTGGCAGCCTGCGCAAAGGCCTCGCCGACCTTGTCGTTCATGACTTCGTAGTGCACCGAGTAACCATAGCGCTGGGCCACAACGTTCATCGGCACCTTGCCGGGGCGGAAGCCGTCCATCTTGACCTGGCGGGCCAGGCGCTTGAGGCGGTTCTCGACCTCGTTCCTGATCACATCGGCAGGCAGCGTCAGCGTGATCTTGCGCTCGAGCTTTTCCAGAGTTTCAACGGTGACGGTCATGTCATTCTCCAAAAGGAAGGCGGCCTGCCAGGGACTCTGGCCGACCGGTAGGGATCTGTTCCACGGTACCGTGGTGCGCGGGGGGGGACTCGAACCCCCACACCATTGCTGGCGTCAGGACCTAAACCTGGTGCGTCTACCAATTT
>SBFU01000184.1 GCA_006227785.1 Burkholderiales bacterium | reverse complement strand
GACGCGCAGCAGAAGTACATCGACTTTTGGAGAGAGCTAGCCAAGAGCGGTCTGTTGAAGGTTGAGTAAATCGCGGCTTCCGGACCCATCCCAGCGGCAGGACAATTACAGCAGCCATGGCTGCGCTGCTTGGGACGACAGTGCTCAAAGCACGGCTGGAGCAACCTGGAAAAGGTGGGGTAGCGAAAGCAAGGCGGGGGAACAAATGGGGGAACAAAGTGCAAAATATGATTGCTCAATGCCTTGTATATCAATGGTTTGCATGAATGATTCAGTAGACCCCAGCCCACCATACCTCATGACAAAGGCCGCCAACGACCGACAGTTGGTGGCCTTTTTCTTTGAACGGATCGCACCTGATGCCACTGTGCCATGGCCCTGATTGCCCGGTCTGCGCGACACCCGGCAGCGATGGGTTTGCCGACCTCGGTGGACGCATCTACTGGCGATGCCGGTGTTGCGAGGCAACGTTTCTGGACCCGGCGGACCTGCCAGACCGGTCGGTCGAAGAGGCCGAGTACCGCTTGCACGTCAACGATGTCGACGATCCGGGGTACCGGCGCTTTCTTGCGCGGCTGGCCGAGCCCTTGCTGGCGGTGCTACCGCCAGGTAGCGAAGGACTGGATTTCGGGTGTGGGCCCGGGCCGGCGCTGGCGGCCATGCTGCGCGAAGCAGGGCATTCGGTGGCCCTGTACGACCCGCTGTTCTTTGACGACCCGCCATCGTTGGAGCGGCGTTACGACTTTGTGTGCTGCAGCGAGGTGGTCGAGCATTTCCACAAGCCGGCCGATGCGTTTGCCCAGCTGGATGGCTTGCTGCGGCCAGGGGCCTGGCTGGGCGTGATGACCCGCTTTCTGGACGACGGGGTCGATTTCGAGCGTTGGCACTACCGGCGTGATCCGACGCATGTGGTGTTCTACCGTGAGCAGACCTTCCGGGTGCTGGCCCAGCGCCATGGCTGGGCCTGTGCGTTTCCGTCCCCCGATGTCGCCTTGATGCGCAAGCCGGCGGATTGAGCACCCGCTGGCGTCTGCCGGCTCAGTGCTGGCTGGCCGGCAGGTGGACCACCATGCCGTCGAGTTCGGTGCGGAGAATGACCTGGCAGCTCAGCCGGCTGTTGGGCTGGACCGGGCTGGCCGCGAAGTCGAGCATGTCGGTCTCGTCGCGACTGGGCGGCGGCAGCTGGTCCGACCATGGTGCGTCGATCATGACGTGGCAGGTGGCGCAGGTCAGCGTGCCCCCGCAGTCGGCTTCGATGCCGGTGATATTGGCATCGACCGCGGCCTTCATCAGGCTTTGGCCCGGGGTGGCACGCAGGGTCTGTTCGGTGCCATTGCTGGCAATGAATCGGATCGAGATCATGGGATGGATTCCGGTGGGCTCAGATGCGGCTGAAGTATTCGCGGCGGTCGAACTCGAGCTGGTCCTCGGCCTCGGCATGACGCGTTGCTTCGGCGCGCTTGATGCGAAGGAAATGGGCCATGGCGATCGGTCCCAGGCCTTTGGTCATGACGGTGTCGGCCTGCAAGGCGTCGAGCGCGCTGCCAAGTGTCGCCGGAATATGGGGGTGGCTGGGGTCGTAGGGGTCTTCGCAGGCGGCGGGGGACGCCAGATTGCGGTCGATGCCGTCCAGGCCGGCGGCAATCTGCGCCGCCATGTAGAGATATGGGTTGGCCGCGGGTTCGCCCAGCCGGTTTTCAATGCGGGTGGCGGGGTCGCCTGTCGTGCCCACCACCCTCAGCATGGCGCCGCGGTTGTCGCGGCCCCAGACCGCCGCCTTGGGCGCCAGGGCGTTGGGTCGGAAGCGCCCGTAACCGTTGGCAGTGGGCGTGCACAGGCAGGCCATGGCGTCGGCGTGCGCGAGGAGGCCGGCCAGCCACTGACAGCCAAGGTCCGAGAGGGTGTGGCGGGCGGCCAGTGCGTCACTGCCCGGAGCCGGGTCGGGGCGGGCGAAGGCGTTGCTGCCTGTGTCCAGCCGGACCAGGGACTGGTGCAGGTGCCAGCCGCTGGACATGATGTTGGGGAATGGGGGACGGCACATGAAGGTGGCCAGGTAGCCGGCCCGGCGCAGGGCCTGGCGAACGCCGTTGCGAAACAGCACCATCTGGTCGGCTGCGGTCAGGGCATCGGTGGCGTCGAACACGGCTTCGATCTGGCTGGGGCCAAGTTCGATTTCCAGTGACTGCAGGGGCAAGCCCAGCGCGAGGGCGGTGTCCTGCACGATGCGCAGCACCGGCTCGGCGAGATCGGTCATGGCCTCACCCTGCAGCTGGTAGCCCGGGTGGATCATTTCAACCTGGGGCGGCTGGCCGGGCCAGGCCGCCAGCCCGGGGTCGAGCTGGGGGCTGGCATCCAGCAGGCGGTAGACGTGGAACTCGACTTCCAGTCCCACCTTCAGGCCGTGGCCGGTGCCGGCAAGGCGGTCCAGTGCAGCCTGCAGCACGCGCCGACTGTCCAGAGGCACTGGCGTGCCATCCTGGAACCAGGGCTGGCAGCGCAGCCAGGCGGTGCCGGGTGACCAGGGCAACATCAGCAGGCTGTCCGGGTCGGGCAAGAGCATCAGGTTGGCCGCCCCGGCGAAACCGGGGATGTCGTCGGTGGCGCCGGGCTCGAACACCTTCCAGGCGGTCCGGTCGGCATGGTCCTTGAGCATCAGGGTGCCGACCATGCCAACGCCATCACGCAGGGCGCGCGCGGCGGCGGCTGGCATGAGGGTCTTGCCCCGCAGCAGACCGTGGGTGTCGCACCAGCTCAGGCGCACCCGCTCCACGCCGGTCTCTTCCATGCGGCGCCGGGCATGCTCGCAGGCGGCTTCACGGGCCTGATCGTGGATGCCGCAGCGGGCAGCAAAGCAGTCGGGTGCGGCTGTCACGGGGTGACCACCACGTCAGGCGCTGCGGTGTGGCTGTGGTGGGGGTTCTG
>SBFU01000034.1 GCA_006227785.1 Burkholderiales bacterium | reverse complement strand
CAGCGGCGGAGCGTGGGGGCAAACGATCCGGCGCCGGGCCGCCCCCAGCCGGATCAGCCCCCTCGGGGGGGCCGCGACCCGCGCAGCGGCGGAGCGTGGGGGCAACATCTTCACCCAGGAGGGGCCTTGAGGCGAAACATCCCATACCCCTCCATGTGCAGCACCTTCTCCCCATTCTGGTTGAACATTTCCCAGATGGTGCGCACCAGGCCCACGTCGGGGCGCTTGCTCATCACCCGCTTTTCCGTGATCGTGTGCTGCAAGCGCAACACATCACCGGGGTAGACCGGCTTGGTCCACTTCAGACTTTCCAGCCCGGGTGAACCCAGGCTGGAGCTCTCGTGCAGAAAGTTCGTCACCATCAGCCGCATGGCCATGGCGCAGGTGTGCCAGCCGCTGGCGCTCAGCGCACCGAACACCGAGTTCCTGCCGCCCTCATCGCTCAGATGAAACGGCTGCGGATCGAACTGACTGGCAAAGGCAATGATCTCTTCCCGCGTCGGTGAAATCGATCCCAGGTCGCGCGTCTGGCCGACCTCCAGGTCCTCCCACCAGATTTTGATGTGCGGGCTTTGTTCAGGTGTGGTGGCGGTCATGGTTTTGTTGGCGTGTCTGCAGGTATCAATGGAGCCAGTTCGATGCATGCCCTTCGCCCGTCATTCCCGCGGACGCGGGAATCCACGAGCGCAGAAGTCGCGAGGGTTGGCCGGTGTGGACGCCCGCGTTTGCGGGAGTGACGTGAGACAAAGTGCCTGGCCCGAAGGCCAGTCCGCTATCGACCACCGGAAACGTCCAGCAGGCTCATGGTGGTATAGCTGGCCGCGTCCGACAACAGCCAGACGATCGCCTGGGCCACCTCCTCGGCGGTGCCGCCGCGCTGCATTGGCACCTGGACCTTGAGCTGGTTGACGCGGTCGGGCAGGCCACCCGAGGCATGGATGTCGGTCTCGATCAGACCCGGGCGCACCGCGTTGACCCGCACACCCTCAGCGGCCACCTCCTTGGCCAGTCCGATGGTGAACGCATCGATGGCGCCCTTGCTGGCCGCGTAGTCGACATACTGGCCAGGCGAGCCCAACCTTGAGGCGGCGCTCGACACATTGACGATGGCTCCGCCGCCGCCGCCATGGCGCGTGCTCATGCGGCGAACGGCCTCGCCCGCGCACAGAAAGCTGCCCAGCACGTTGATGTCGAACATGCGGCGAATGCGCGCTGCGTCCATCTCGTCCACGCGCGCGCTGACGTCGACCACGCCGGCGTTGTTCACCAGGCCACTCAGCCGGCCCAGCTTGGCATCCACCTTCTCGAACATGCGCCGCACCTGGCCTTCGTCCGACACATCAGCCTGCACGGTGATGGCGTGGCCCCCATCGGCGCGGATGGTTCGCACCACCTCGTCGGCGGCCAGCGAGTTGCCCACAAAATTGACCGCCACCGACCACCCCTGGCTCGCGGCCAGCCGCGCCGTGGCGGCACCGATGCCCCGGCCACCGCCGGTCACCAGCAAGACCCTGTCTGTTGAATGCATGCCCTGTCTCCTGCAAATGACGCCGTCTCGGGTTACAAACGGGCCTGACACCATTACAACAGCAGCCGGAGACGCCCGTGAGTCACTCAGTGGACTACTATTTCGCGCCGCAGAGCCCGTGGATGTTTCTCGGCCACGCCCGCTTCCGTGAACTGCTCGACCGAACCGGCGCCTCGGTGCGGGTGCTGCCGGTCGACTACGGCCGCATCTTTCCGGTCTCGGGCGGCCTGCCCCTGCCGCAGAGGGCACCGCAGCGACAGGCCTACCGCCTGGTCGAATTGCGGCGCTTCAGCCAGTTGCTGGGCATTCCCCTGAATGTCCAGCCGCGCCACTTTCCGGTCGCGGGTGACCCGGCCGGCCTGCTGATCACCGCCGTGGCCTTGACGGACGGCGCCGGACCGGCGCTGGATCTCACCGGCGCCATCGGCGCGGCCATCTGGCAGCGCGAACTGGACGCCGCCGACCCCGCCGTGCTCGGCCAGCTGCTGCAAGAGCTGGGGTTGCCACCGGCACGGCTGGACCTGGCGGCCAGCGAGCAGGTTCGGCAGGCCTACGATGAACACACCCGGCAGGCCATTGACGCCGGTGTCTTCGGTGCGCCAAGCTACGTGGTCGGTGGCGAGATCTTCTGGGGCCAGGACCGGCTGGACCTGCTGGCCCGACGCCTCACCACCACTGACTGATTGCCCGACCCACCCGCCGACCCTTTCCAACACCACAGGAGACCCCCATGGGACAGACCATCGAACTCACCGCCGCTGACGGCTTCCGTTTTCCTGCCTATGTGGCCCAACCCGCCGGCACCCCCAAGGGCGGCCTGGTCGTGCTGCAGGAAATCTTCGGCGTCAACAGCCACATCCGCTCGGTGGCCGACGGCTACGCGGCCGATGGCTACCTGGTGGTGGCACCGTCCACCTTCCACCGGGTCCAGGCCGGTGTCGAACTGGGCTACACCGAGGCCGACATGGGCACCGGTTTCGGTCTCAAGACCGCGGTCGAAGGTCTGCCGGCGCCAGGCGTCATGGCCGACATCCAGGCCGCCATCGACCACGCGGCCCAGGCCGGCAAGGTCGGCATCCTGGGTTACTGCTGGGGTGGTCTGCTGACCTGGCGCTCGGCCTGCCAGCTCAAGGGCCTGTCGGCCGCCGTGCCTTTCTACGGGGGCGGCATGACCGCTGGCGAAGATGCCGCGCGCCAGCCCCAGGTGCCGGTGCTGGCCCATTTCGGCGACCAGGACCACTGGATTCCGCTCGACACCGTCGAGGCTTTCCGCCAGGCCCAGCCGGGCGTCGAGGTGCATGTCTACGCCGCCAACCACGGCTTCAACTGCGACCAGCGCGGCTCCCACGACGCCGCCGCGGCGAAGCTGGCGCGCGAACGCACCCTGGCTTTCCTGGCCC